>JBOGYN010000488.1:0-9605 GCA_050696855.1 Solirubrobacteraceae bacterium
CGTCTCGCGGTTGTAGCGCTTGCCGTTGCATTGCTCGCACGGGACGTACACATCGGGGAGGAAATGCATCTCGATCTTGATCTGGCCATCGCCCCGGCACACCTCGCAGCGGCCTCCCTTGACATTGAAGGAGAAGCGGCCCGGCTTGTATCCGCGGGCCCGCGCTTCCTGGGTCTTGGAAAACAGCTCGCGGATCTGATCAAAGAGTCCGATGTAGGTGGCCGGGTTGGAGCGCGGCGTGCGCCCGATCGGCGACTGATCGACGGAAATGATCTTGTCCAGCGCCTCCAGCCCATTGATCCGCCGGTGAGCGCCGGCGCGCTGGCGACCACCCCCGCCCCGGTTGGCGCCTCGGCGGAGATGGTTGGAAACCGCCTTGAGCAGCACCTCGTTGACCAGGGTCGACTTGCCCGAGCCCGAGACCCCCGTTACGCAGGAGAGCACTCCGAGCGGGACCTTGACGTTGATCCCGCGCAGGTTGTGCTGGGAGGCTCCCTCGATCGTCACGTAGCCCGTCGGTCGGCGGCGCTTGGCTGGGGTCTCGATCACCCGCGTCCCGGCCAAGAACTGCCCCGTCAGCGAATCGGGCATCTTGGCCACCTCGGCCGCCGTCCCCTGGGCGACCACGTGCCCGCCGTGCTCGCCGGCGCCGGGACCCATGTCCACCAGATGATCAGCGGCCCGCATTGTCCCCTCGTCGTGCTCGACCACGAGTACGGTGTTGCCGAGATCCCGCAGGCGCTCGAGGGTGGCGATCAACTTCTCGTTGTCACGCTGGTGCAGTCCGATCGACGGCTCATCGAGGATGTAGAGCACGCCGACCAGCGACGAGCCGATCTGCGTCGCCAACCGGATCCGTTGGGCCTCGCCGCCCGACAGCGTCGCCGCCGCGCGCTCCATTGACAAATAGCCGACCCCGACGTTGTCGAGGAACTGTAGGCGCTCCTCGATCTCGCGCAGGACGAGGCGAGCGATGCGCCGGTCGTGCTCGTCCAGGTCCAGCCCGCGCACCCAATCCAACGCCCGGCGCGCCGACAGGGCCGCGAACTCGTGCAGCGGTGTCTCGGCGACCAGGACAGCTCGCGACTCGGGCCGGAGCCGTGCGCCCTTGCAGTCCGGGCACGGCCGCAGCGTCATGTACTCCTCGATCTTTTCGCGCGAGAAGTCTGAATCGGTTTCGCGGTAGCGACGCTCGAGGTTGGGGACGATCCCTTCGAAGCGGGTCGCATAAGAACGGCGGCGCCCGAAGCGATTGCGATAGGAGATCTGCACCCGTTCACCGCCGGTGCCGTAGAGGAAGAAGTCGCGCGACTCGTCGGGCAGGTCCTGCCAGGCAGTGTCAAGGTCGACCTCGTAACGCTCGGCGAGCGCCTCCGTGAGCTGGTCGTAGTAGTTGGAGGCACTGACCGCCCAGGGGGCAATCGCGCCCTCGCCGATCGAGAGCGTCGGATCGGGGACGACCAGCTCGGGATCGATCTCCATCTGCGAACCGAGGCCCGTGCACCGCGGACAGGCGCCGTGGGGGGAGTTGAACGAGAAGATCCGCGGCTCGAGCTCGACCAGGCTCGGTCCATGGACCGGGCAGGCGAACTTCTCCGAGAAGGTCAGGGTTCGGTCCTCATCCACGAGTTCGATCTCGACCAACCCGTCGGCCAGGGCCACCGCGGTCTCAATCGAATCGGCCAGGCGCTTACGCAGATCGGTCTTCATGACCAGGCGGTCGACGACAACGGCTATGTCGTGCTTGTACTTCTTGTCGAGCACGATCTCCTCTTCCAGGCGCCGCAGCTCCCCGTCCACCTTGACCCGACCGAACCCCTCGGCGCGCAGGTCCTCAAACTGCTTGCCGTACTCGCCTTTGCGCCCGCGGACGATCGGGGCCATGACCATGAACCGGATCCCCTCCCCCAGCTCCATGACCTGATCGATGATCTGCTCGGCCGACTGTCCGGTGATCGGACGTCCGCAGACGTGGCAGTGGGGATGACCGATCCGCGACCACAACAGCCGCAGGTAGTCGTAGATCTCGGTGACGGTGCCGACCGTCGAACGCGGATTGCGCGACGTCGTCTTCTGGTCGATCGAGATCGCCGGGGAGAGCCCCTCGATCGAGTCGACATCGGGCTTGTCCATCTGCCCCAGGAACTGCCGGGCATAGGCCGACAGCGACTCGACGTACCGGCGCTGACCTTCCGCGTAAATGGTGTCGAAGGCCAGCGAGGACTTGCCTGAGCCCGAGAGCCCCGTGATGACGGTCAGCGAGTCCCTCGGGATCGCAACGGTCACATCCTTGAGATTGTGTTCCCGGGCGCCCGAGACGACGATCTGATCCACGCGAAACGAGTCTAGCCCAGCGAACAGACGTTCCCATTGCCACTGTCCGGACAAGCTCTAGAGTTGTCTGCAATGAGCGAACATCCGCGTATCAGCGGAGCGGCGCGCGACGAAATTCGCGCCTCCGACGAGGACCGGGAGCTGCTGGTCTCAGAGCTCCACGAGCACTCGGTGGCCGGGCGACTGAGCACCGACGACCTCGAGGAGCGCTCGCACGCCGCCTATTCGGCACGCACGCTCGGCGAGCTCGACACCTTGCGGCGCGACCTGCCCACAACGCAGCGGACGGCCATGATAAGCGCGTCGGCGCGCCGCTCGCAGCTGACCCGCCGGCTCATCCAGGAGACCGGCGGCTCGCTCGGCCTGTTCGTGGTCTGCACGGCGATCTGGCTGGTGTCAGACTCGCATCGCGGGCAGTTCTGGCCGGTCTGGGTCCTGATCGTCGTGGTGATGAGCATCGTCCGCAACGGCTGGGCACTGTTCGGTCCCGCCCCAGACCTTGACGCGGTCGAGCGCAATCTCGAGCACCGCCAGCAACGCCGCGCGCGGCGCGACGAGCACCGCAGCCGCAGCCGCCGGGGGCTCGACTGACCCCTAGTAGGGGTCAGTCGTGAATCGCTCCGGCTAGCCCTCGACGCTCGCGTAGACCTCGTCGAGCAGCCCGTTACTATCGGCGAGCGTGAAGTTCTCAGACAGGTACTTGGCCGTTTCGTCGCGGGGGGTGCCATTGAGCGCCATGTTGAGCGCGATCAGCCGAGCACCCTCGGCATCGTCCGAGGATTCGGCCTGAGCGGCGGCGTCGCCGAGGGGCAGGGGCTCAGCCTCGCCAACCTCGACCATGCTGGCCTCCTCCGCGACGACCATGCCCTCCTCCCCCAGCCCGGTGTCGCTGGGCTCGCCGCCGGTCGATTCGCCGGGCTCGACCAGAGCAGCGTCGGATTCAAGCGCGGACGAGGACTCGTCGGTGATCTCGAGCGAGTCCGGGGCGGCGGCGTCCGCCAGCCCCTCACTCTCGAGCTCGAACTCGTGGCGGGGCGAAACGGCTTCGCCGACCTCGCTGAGGTTGCCCGCCAGCAGGCGCAGATCCGAATCGAGCCGGTTGCCGCTGGTCCGCAGGGTGTCGATCAGCGAAGAGAGCTCGCTCTCCATGGCGTCGATCCGCTGCAGCATCGCGGCGGTCGACTCCGACACCTTGCCGATGTACTCGCGAGCCTGTTCGGTGGCCTCCTCACGGGTGGCCTGCACCGCGTTCGACGCCTCCTCACGGATCTCGCGGGCCTCGGTCTCGGCGTCGCGCTGGATGTCAGCGGCGCTCGCCTCGGCGGCCTCGACAATCGCCCGAACGTGCTCGCTGGCCGACGAGGCCAGAGTGTCGTTGCGCTTGCGCGCCGAGCGCTTGAAGTCGCTGAGCTCCTTCGCGAGCCCGCTCAGGTGAGCGTCCACTGCCTCAGGGTCGTAGCCACGCCGCCCGATGGGAAAATCTTTCTTCTCGATGCTCTGCCTGTCCAAGGCCACGCGCGGTACCTCCATTGAATGATCCAGAATGGCGCAGAGTATCCGAAAGCGGGCGGGATATCACGCACCGAACGACGGCTCCGGAAACCGGACCTTCGCGTTTCCGTGACGGGTCAGCCGGTGGCGACGGCCTGATCGAGTTCGCGCTTGAGATCCCGGATCTCGTCCCGGAGCTTGGCCGCGTACTCGAACCGAAGCTCTTCGGCTGCAGCCAGCATCTCCTCCTCGAGCTCCACGATCGTCTTCTCGAGCTCGGCCGGGGCCATCGACCCCTCGCGACGCTGACGCCGGCGGCGCGATTTCGGGACCTTGGAGTCGGACTGCAGAAACTCGGCGATATCGGAGATGCCCTTGACGATCGTCTCCGGGGTGATGCCGTGATCTTGGTTGTACTGCCGCTGAATCGCGCGCCGGCGGTCGGTCTCCGAAAGCGCCGCGCGCATCGCCGCGGTCTCCTTGTCGGCGTACATCAGCACCTTGCCCTCGATGTTGCGGGCCGCGCGGCCGATGGTCTGGATCAGCGAGGTTTCCCCGCGCAGGAAGCCCTCCTTATCGGCGTCGAGGATCGCGACCAGCGAGACCTCGGGCAGGTCAAGGCCCTCGCGCAGGAGGTTGACGCCCACGAGTACGTCGTACTCACCCAGCCGCAGCTCGCGGATGATCTGGATCCGCTCGAGGGTGTCGATCTCGGAGTGCAGGTAGCGGACCCGGAAGCCCATCTCGAGCAGGTAATCGGTTAGGTCCTCGGACATCTTCTTGGTGAGCGTGGTGACCAGGGTCCGCTCATTGCGCTCGGTGCGAGCACGGATCTCGTTCATCAGGTCGTCGATCTGGTTACGCGTCTCGCGCACCTCGATCGCGGGATCGATGATCCCGGTCGGGCGGACGATCTGCTCCACGATCCGCGGCGAATGGGTGCGCTCATATGCTCCGGGCGTCGCCGAGACGAAGACCATCTGGGGCGTGATCGAGAGGAACTCCTGGAAAGTCTGGGGCCGGTTGTCCAGCGCGCTGGGCAGCCGGAAGCCGTAGTCGACGAGGGTCTGCTTGCGCGAACGGTCGCCTTCGTACATGCCCCCGATCTGGGGCACGGTCTGATGAGATTCGTCGATGAAGCAGACGAAGTCGTCGGGGAAGTAATCGAGCAGGCAATACGGCCGGTCACCCGCTTGGCGGCCGTCGAGAATCCGCGAGTAGTTCTCGATTCCCGAGCAGAAGCCGAGCTCGCGCAGCATCTCCATGTCGTACTGGGTTCGCTGGCGCAGCCGGTGGGACTCGAGCAGCTTGCCCTCCTGCTCGAGCTCGACGCAGCGGGCGTTGAGCTCGCGGCCGATCTCGGCCACGGCATCGTCGATCATCCCCTCGCGCACGTTGTAGTGCGAGGCCGGCCAGATGCCGACGTGCTCGAGATCGTCTTCGATGATCTCGCCCGTCACGGCATCGAAGTGCTGCAGGTGCTCGACCTCATCCCCGAAGAGCACGATTCGAAAGGCGGTCTCGGCGTAGGCGGGCCAGATCTCCAGCGTCTCGCCGCGGACCCGGAAGGTCCCGCGCGCCAGCGCCGTGTCGTTGCGGGTGTATTGGATCGAAACCAGCTTGCGCAACAGCTGATCGCGGTCGATCATCTCGCCCTTGTTCAGCGTCTGGAGGTTCTCGTCGTAGGTGGTGGGCGAGCCGAGCCCGAAGATGCACGAAACGCTGGCGATGATGACCACGTCGCGGCGCGCGAACAGGGCGGCGGTGGCGGCGTGGCGGAGACGATCGATCTCCTGGTTGATGGCCGAGTCCTTCTCGATGTAGAGGTCCTTGCTGGGGACGTAGGCCTCGGGCTGGTAGTAGTCGTAGTAGGAGACGAAGTATTCAACCGCGTTGCGCGGAAAGTAGGTCCGGAACTCGTTGCAGAGCTGAGCGGCGAGGGTCTTGTTGTGGGCGATGACCAGCGACGGCCGCTGGATCGCTTCCATCGTGGCCGCCATCGTCATCGTCTTGCCGGTCCCGGTCGCACCGAGCAGGGTCTGAAACCGCTCCCCCGCTTCGACGCCCTCGCGCAGCGACTCGATCGCCGCAGGCTGGTCGGCGGCCGGGCCGTAGGCAGCGTCGAGCTCGAGCTTCGGCATACCGCTCAGGCTAGCGATGCCCCCGGCGTGGTCAGCGGCGCTTGAGCGTCAGCATCACCTGTTCGGGATCCTCGAGCAGCAGGTCGACCTCGAGCAGTTCAAACCACTCGGACCAGCGCTGGCGCACGTAGGCCATCGTGATCACGGTCTCTCCGTAGTCCATCTCGCCCTCGCCGCCGTACTGGGGATGCACGGCGACGGCGGCGTGAGGGGCGAACAGGTATCGCGGGGTCGCGAGCGCGGCGGCATCGTCGGAGCCGAGGGCGTCCCGTACCCGATGCATCGCCGGACACGAATGCAGGTAGGCCGGCGGTCGGATCGTGGCGATCAGGACTCCCCCCGGCTCGAGCGCGGCGTGCAGGACGCGCAGGCACCGTTCATGCTCGGCCTCGGAAAGGTGCGTGAACACCGAGAACGCGAACGCGAGGTCAAAGCGATTGTCGAATGGAAGCTCGCGCGGACGAAAATCCGAGCGAGCCAGGGTGGCCGGAACTCGGCTCGCGCGGCAGGCGTCGAGAATCCCCTCGCTCGGATCACAACCGTAAAGTCGGCCGGGCGTGACGTCACGGGCCAGGTACCGCGTCAGGCGGCCCCACCCGCAACCAAAGTCGAGCACGGAGGCGGTGTCCAGGGGACGCGCGCCGTGGCGCTCGTAGCGGTCGCGCAGCTTGACGTAGAACGCCTTGCTCTGGCTCGCCAGGGCCAACCCACTCCGTCCGTTCCACATCTCCTGTAAGGCAGGCTCAGGCATCGCCGGCAGGAGCGCCCGAATGTGCGGATAGAGCTCGTACTCCCTGGTCAGCAGCAGCGCCCAGAGATCGTCGTCGAGCTCCCGAAACAGGGCGTAGCGCTCGGGCGACCCGCTCTCTGCGCAGGCCCGGTCGATCTCCGCCAGCCGCTCGCCGTGGTAGGGCGCCAGCCACGAATCCAGGCTGTCGCCCGCGGTCGGTCCCCGGTCCTCCTCAGAGGCCCCTCCCCGGCCGCCGACCAGACGTTTGGCCGCCCGCAGGGGGCGGGTCAGCCGCCAGCTCAGGGACGTCTCGTACTCGAGCGCCAGCCGTTCGAGCTCAGCGCTCCTGGCGTCAGGGAACCCCGCCATCGCTGCCTTGAATCAGGGCGCGTAGCCGAGCTGGCTGGCGTAGGTGCGCCGGTAGTCACGCTGAGCCTGGAGGACACGCGCGACATAGGCGCGGGTCTCCGGGAAAGGGATGTCCCGGACACCAAAGTGGGACCCGTCGGCGTGGGCCCGAGCCAGCCAGGTGCTGACGTTGGCCTCGCCCCCGTTGTAGGCCGCCAGCGCAAGGAGGCGACTGCCGTGGTACTCGTCGAGCAGGTAGCGCAGGTAGTAGCTGCCGTAGGCGATGTTGACCCGCGGGGTCCCCAGGTCAGCGGTCGTGAAGGAGGTGGCGCCGGAGCGGTGGGCGAGGAACGCCGCGGTCTGGGGGAGGATCTGCATGAGACCCTCCGCGCCGGCGGATGAGGTACTCGGATCGAACTTCGTCTCGGCGTAGATCACAGCCGCGATCAGCGCCGGATCGAGGCGCTTGGCGTCCGCTTGCTGTCGAATCACGCCCGGGTACTGGAGCGGCAGCCCGAACTCATTGACCGCCTTGCGAGCCAGAGGGAGGGCGGTGATCATCACCACCACGAGCAGCCCGATCACAGCCACGGCAAGCAGCGAGCGGCGGCGGCGGCGGGCGACAACGCGACGGCGGTCGGCCGCCGAGCTTCGGGTCGGCGCACGACGCGCCGCGGTCGCCGTCGAAGGACTCACAGCTGCAGCATGTCAAGGATTGCCGACAGCTTGCGCTCGAGCTCGAACACGGTGCCGTCGTTGAGGACCGAGTAGGTCGCTCGCTGCGACTTTTCCTGTTGGGAGAGCTGCCGCGCACCGCGTTCTTCGAGCGCCTCGTGACCGCGGGCGCGGGCGCGGGCTTGGCGGACGTCTTCATCGGCGATCACGGCGATGGTGGCGTCGAACCCATGGTCCATTCCGGACTCGAACAGCAACGGGACTTCGACCACCGCGGCGCGGGGTGTTGGTGAGCCGGATCGCAGATCCTCGCGCCAGGCGACCATGCGCTCCCCCACGCGAGGCCACAGCAGCTGCTCCAGCCAGGCTCGGCCGTCCTCTGTGGCGAAAGCCCGGCGGGCCAGAGCCGGCCGATCCACGACGCCGTCGCGCAGCACCTCGGGACCGAATCGTTCCGCCACCGCCGCTTGAACCTCGGTGTCCTGGTAGAGCTCATGGACGACCCGGTCGGTCGAGAGGACAGCTGCGCCGAGCCTTTCCAGGGCATCGAGTGCGGTCGACTTGCCCGCCCCGATGCCGCCGGTCAGTCCGACGAAAGGGATCACTTCGACCCGAGCGCGCAGGCGCTCAGGCCGAAGGCGCGTCCGACTGCTCCTCGACCGGTGCGGCGGACCCGTTGGCGCTCTCCTCTGCCGGGACCGGGGCATCTGGGTCGGGCACGGGTGCATCGGCAGCGGCAGCCGCAGACGGCGGCTCCTCGACCGCCGGGGCGGGCTCCTCGACCGCGGGGGCGGGCGAGTCCTCGACCACCGGGGCCGAGTCCTCGCTGGAGAAGACATCCTCGGAGAGACCCAGCTCGGGCATGTCGTCGAGCGACTCGCCGTCACCTTCGACCGGCGGCTCGATCGGGCGCACGGGCAGGACCTGGCCCTCGACGCGCTTGATCGAGAGCGACAGGCGACGGCGCTCGGAGTCGATCTCGAGGATCTTGACTCGCACCGGATCGCCGGGCTGGATTATTTCCCGCGGATTGTCGACGTGGTGCTGGGCCAGCTCGGAGATGTGGACCAGACCCTCGACACCGTCGAGAATCTCGACGAAGGCGCCGAAGGTCACGACCTTGGTGACCGTGCCTTCGAGCTCGTCCCCGATGTTGTAGGTATCCATAACGCGCTGCCACGGGTCTTCCTGGGTCTGCTTGAGACCCAGCGAAATCCGCTGACGCTGGCGATCGATGTCGAGCACCTTGACGCTGACCTCGTCACCGATGTTGAGGATCTCTGACGGGTGATTCACATGCGACCACGAGAGCTCGGAGATGTGGATCAGACCGTCGATGCCGTCGAGATCCACGAAAGCGCCGAAGTCGACGATGTTGGAGATCGTTCCCACCACGACCTGCCCGGGCTGCAGCCGGTCGAGGATTCGCTCGCGGTCCTCCTTGCGCTGCTCCTCGAGCACCGCGCGGCGCGAGAGTACGACGTTGTTGCGAGAGCGGTTGAGCTCGATCACATTGCACTCGATCGTCTGGCTCATGTACTCGTCGAGGTTGGGCACGCGACGAATGTCGACCAGCGACGCGGGCAGGAAGCCGCGCACGCCGAGGTCGATGATGAGACCGCCCTTGACGACCTCGATCACCGCGCCGTGTACCGGCTCGCCGGACTCGGCGGCCGCCTCGATGCGTCGCCATGCCTTCTCGAAGCGGGCGCGCTTCTTGGACAGGATCAGGCGGCCGTCCTGGTCTTCCTTGGTGAGAACGAGCGCGTCGACCTCTTCGCCGAGCTCGACCTCGTCGCCGGGGTCGACGGACTTGCGAATCGAGAGCTCGCCGGCCGGGATGACGCCCTCGGACTTGTAGCCGATGTCTACGAGGACTTCGTCGT
>JBOGYN010000489.1:0-1678 GCA_050696855.1 Solirubrobacteraceae bacterium
GCTCGGCGCGACGAACGTCATTCTCCGCATCGCCGCCGACCGGCAACCGAGGGCGATCGTCGTGTGCGTCGGCGCCGAGGCGGCCAAGTACCGGGTCGAGCTCTACCCGGGCTACCACGCCCAGCGCCCCCCGGTTCCCGACGCCCTGGCCTGGCAGTTAGATCACGCCCCGGCGCTGTTTGAGGCCTTCGGCTGGAGCTCTACCGACCATCCCGAGCTCGAGGCCGACGACCTGCTCGGCTCACTGGCCCTCGCCGAGGCCGACGCGGGCGGCAGGTGCCTGATCCTGACCGGGGACCGCGACATGTACCAGTGCGCCACCGACCACACCAGCGTGCTCTTCCTCAAGCAGGGGTCCAGCGGCTTTGAGGAAGTGGATCCCGACGAGGTCCACGCGCGCTACGGGATCGGCCCCGAGCTGGTCCCGGACTTCATCGCCCTGCGCGGGGACCCGTCTGACGGTCTTCCCGGCGCGCCGGGGATCGGTGCCAAGACGGCCGCCACGCTTCTGCAAAGCCACGGCTCGCTCGAGGGAGCGATCGCGGCGGCAGCCCAGGAGCGCCCGCGCATCGCCGGCGCTTTGACCGATCACGTAGACGAGCTGAGGGCGTTTCGCGAGATCGCGACCCTGCGCACCGTCGACGTCAAGCGCCCCGCCGACCGGGCCACCGATCTCGATGCCGGCGCCGCCGCCGCCCGCGAACTGGGCATGAACCGCCTGGCCGAGCGACTCGAGGCCGCCGAGCAGCTATCCGATTTGTAGGCAATCCGGAGCGTCTGGCTAGGGGGTGAACTTGACCGTGATCACGTCGCCGTCGGCCACCGTGTAATCGCGACCCTCGAGGCGCAGGGTGCCGCGGTCGCGGGCGCCGGCGTAGCCCCCGGCGTCGACCAGGGCCTCCCAGCCGACCACCTCGGCGCGGACGAACCCGCGCTGGATGTCGGAGTGGATCAGGCCGGCGGCGTGCCAGACGGAGAGGCCGGAGCGCAGGTGCCAGGACTGGGCCGGCTTGTCCTCACCGGCGGTGAAGAAGGCCACCAGGTTCAGGAGCGCAAAGGCACCTCGTACGACGGTGTCGAGGCTCGACTCGGTCAGCTCCAGGTCATCGCGCATCGCGGCCGCGTCCTCGTCGGCCAGCTCGCCCAGCTCGGCTTCCAGCCGCGCCGAGACGCCGACGGCGCCCGCGCCCTGGGCCTCGGCGTGGGCGGCGATCGCCGCTGGAATCTCGTCACTGCCCTCGTCGACGTTGGCCACGAACAAGACCGGCTTGGCCGTCAGGGGCGAGAGCAGGGTCATCGCGTCGGCGGCGTCGGCGGGGGGTGGGACGGTGCGGGCCGGCCGTCCGGCCTGCAGCGCGGCGATCAGCTTTTGCAGCCACTGCGCCTCCGCGATCGCGTGGCGGTCTCCGGTCTTGGCCGTCTTGGCCACGCGCTCGAGTCGCCGCTCGGCCGACTCGAGGTCGGCGTAGACGAGCTCGGTCTCGATCGTGTCGATATCGGCGAGCGGGTCGACCCGGCCTTCGGGGTGCACGACACTCTCGTCCTGGTGGGCGCGGACCACGTGCACGATCGCGTCGGTCTCGCGGATGTTGGCCAGGAACTTGTTGCCCAGGCCCTCGCCGCGGTGCGCGCCCGCGACCAGCCCGGCGATGTCGTGAAAGGCAATCGTGTCGGGAAC
>JBOGYN010000490.1:0-16441 GCA_050696855.1 Solirubrobacteraceae bacterium
CTGGTCGGCGCGGCTGAGCAGGAGCAGTGCTTCGGTGAGGTCGATCGCGCTCGATCATCTCGCCTGGACGCGGCACTTTGCTCGTTGCGTCCAGCGGCGCACCGCGACCGTGAGCGGGCACGCATTCTCGAGATTCCAATAACACTGTCGCGCCGAGCGGTCGCGGCCACAGGGCGGCGCTCCGAACCCACCATCATCCGAGGGCCGGCCCGCCGATCGCTCCATCGCCGGCGCCTGCACTGAGCGGGCGCCGGCGGCCGTCACCGGATCAATCGCCGCCTGGCGCTACCCGAGGTACCGGTGACCGGTGGGGTCAGCCCCGTTGGAGCGCGTGCAGGCGGCCACGTGCCAGGTGCCGGCGCCCGTGTTGCCCGAAGGGATGGTCTCCGTATTCGCTTCCCCGGGTCCTACAGTCACCTTCACCGCCGGCCCCGACACGATCGCACCCTGCGGCGACGGCACGCAGTCCACTGGGCCGCTCTGGACCGCCGGACCCTGCGCCATCGTGAAATTGATGTGCTCGCCCGTGCCCGTGGCCGCAAGCTTGCGGTTCGTGCCGATCAGCCCCGCGTTGGGGTTATCTAGGTTCACCGTCAGCGAGCCATCATCGTGCGTCGTGATAGCGAACGCCGGTGGGGCCGTCGCGCTCCCCGCGCTCAGGACGAGCACGAGCGCCGCGGCCACGCCCGCCAACCCCAGCGTCCCCCCGGCGAACAGTCGACGACGCGGTCGGCGGACGCGCGCGCCCGCCGGTCCTGAGGGGGTGGACAGCTCGCGGTGTGCCGCGCGGTTGAGTTCGTCGCCGAAGCGTTCGAGGCTGGGCGGGACGGGGGTGGTCATGCTTCCTCCTGGGGGACGGTATGGGCAAGGCGCCGCAGCGCGCGGGAGACCCGTAGACGTGCCGCCGCGGGTTGAATGTCGAGACGATCCGCGAGTTCCTGATAGGGCAGTTCATCGATCACCCGCAACTCGAGCGCTTCACGCTCCCCAGCCGGGAGAGTCTCGAGCTGACGCTCCAACGCAAGGCGGGGAGAGAGGCGCTCCTCGACCTCGGTGAACCCGTCTTCGGCGTCGAGGTCGAGCGGCAGGCCGAGTCGCTCGCGAGCGCGCGTCTCGATCTGATCGCGCCGGAGAGTGTCCGCAAGAACGTTGCGAGCAATCCCGAGCAGCCACGGCAGCGCGAAACCGTCGTGATCGTCGTGGAACCGATCGATGCTCAACAGAGCCCGCGCGAACGTCTCAGCGGTGAGATCGCTGGCCGCCCAGGCAAGCCGTCGGGACAGCCACGCATGCACGTCGCCGACGTGCCGGGTGTACAACTCTGCGAACGCCGACGGATCAAACCGCGCACGCTGAAGCAGCTCAGCGTCGCTCAGCGCCGCCCGCCGCCGTCGTAATGGTTTCACACCCCGATATCGCACAACCCCCCACATTTGTATCTCCGGACCGCAGACCTGGTAGCAATCGCCGCCTGTCCAGTACGGCGAGCCGGCACAACATGTCGGCTGCTCCTACCCCGCAGGCTGCCGCTCTCCGGAAATGCGGCGGCGCGGCTAGCGTGCCACCCGGCCGTTGGCCGCCATCGCAACAGATAGCCAGCGTCGTGTGGTACCAGATGCTTGCTGCGTCGCGGCAGAGGCGACCGTCGGGCGCCGAACAGACCGACCAGTTGAAAGTGCCGCAATCACGCACATGGGGCAGGCCTGGGTGGCCAACCTGCGGCGTGACCGGCGAGCCTCGCTGATCGTCCACGACCACGGCGACTACCTGCACTTCGTCTCGATCCGCGGGACCGCAACCGTCCGAGACGAGGGCGATACCGCAGTCGCGGAGGCGATGAGCCAAGCCGAGCGCTACAGCGAGGATCCAGCCGAATTCGCGGACCAGCCGCGGGTCAGCTTCCGGATCGAAATCGAACAGCTCACCGAGTACACCTGACCGCGGCGGTAGTCCCGGGCCCGCTATCGGACGAAGCGCCGGAACCCCACACGCGTCGGCCCGTAGCTGACTGCGCCCGGTCCGCCCTCGGGCGGCAGCGAGCCGAGGCCGCCACCCGCCGCAAGCGCCTCAGGGTCGTTGCCG
Organism: Solirubrobacteraceae bacterium; assembly: GCA_050696855.1. GTDB lineage: Bacteria > Actinomycetota > Thermoleophilia > Solirubrobacterales > Solirubrobacteraceae > Palsa-465. The sequence goes on from JBOGYN010000490.1 coordinate 2,083, forward strand.
ACGCCAAGCAGGCTGCGGGTGAGCTGCTGGCTGCTGTCCAGCAGGTCATCGAGAGCGCGGGTCGTGTGGGCGGCGCGCACGACTGGGTCGGAGGCATTCTCGTGCAGGGACTCAAGCATCGCGCGGCGCAGCAGCTCCTTCAGAAACGAGGCGGTCACCCCGTCGCTGCGCTCGATGATCTCGCGTGTCTCGGCTTCGGACAGTCGCAGCGGTAACGACCGGCCGTAGAGCGTGAGCAGGCGTCCGCGAGCCTCGGCGTCGGGGAGGTCGATCTCGATCGCAATGTCGACCCGGCCGGGACGCGCCGCTAGGGCCGGCTCAAGCAGATCGGCGCGGTTGGTGGTGAGGACGAACAGAAGGTCAGCGTCCGCGGCGGCGCCGTCCATCGCGTCAAGGAGATCGAACAGCACTGGGCTTGACCCCGGCCCGAAGCTCCGGTCCTCGGCAATCAGATCGACATCCTCGAGCACGACGACGGCCGGTTGCAGATCCCGGGCGAGCTCGGACGCCGAACCGATGGCGTGCAACGCTCGTCCCGTGAGCAGGAACCGGGTGTATCCAGTCATCTGGCCGACCAGATAGCGCGTGGTGTGCGTCTTGCCGGTCCCGGGTGGCCCGTACAGGAGCAGGCCGCGCTTGAGATGTTGGCCGGCTCCCAGGAGGGCGTCCCGGTGCGCGGCGACGCCCAGCGCGTGGCGCTCAATCCGGGCCAGCACAGTCTCGGGGAGCACGACGTCGTCTCGAGCCGTCAAGGGGAGGTCACCGAATTCGAGCAGGACGCCGCCCATCGGAGCCACGCTGACCTCGAGCACGTGCCCGCGGTACACGTTGAGCTGGCTGCGCAGCTCCGCCAGCCGGGCGTGCGTGGCCTGCGCCGCACTGACCGACAGCCCCGCAATCTCAAGCTCAAGGCTCGGGTCATGTTCGCCCGGGCCGCTCACCATCACCACGTAACGGCCCTCGGCGTCCGTGACCAAGAGCACGGCAAGCTGCAGACATGCCAGCGTCGATCCTGGCCCGTTCGGCAGGTCAATCAAAGACGGTGCCGATAGGCGCAGCGGAGGCATCCCCTCCCCGTTGACGAGCTGCTGCAAGGTCACCTTCCCAAAGTGCGGCGGGATCGAGATGCCGTGCACCGCCACGTCGCGGCCCGGCTCTCGTGACCAGGCGTCCAGCGCGGTCTGCAGGTTGACGTGCTCAAACACCGGCAACGAGCGCGTCACCACTGAGCGCCCCGACGCCCCCTCACCCAAGAAATCGCCGACCAGGCCGGCGACCTCATTGCGCTCCCGCCGGGCCGCGTCGGAATGCACCCATTCCAAGAAGGACCGAAACGCCTCCGCGAACTCGCGTGCCTCCGACTCCGAAGCGCCCGTCATCAGCGACGAACGATACCCAGGGGCCGGTGCAGAGGAGCCCCTCGCTGGTTGAGGTGGAGCTGGATCTCTAGTCAGGTGACTCAATGTCGCACCGTGTAAATTTAGGTTGATGTCTATGACTGTGACACAGCTGAAGACATTGCTGGCCGTAATCAGGAGCGGCTCGGTGACCGGTGCCGCGGAGGAGCTGGTAGTTACCCAGCCGTCGGTTTCCTCCGCGCTGGCCGCGCTCGCGCGTGAGCTTGGCTGCGAGCTGTTCGAGCGCTCCGGCCGCGGCATCCGCCTGACCCCTTCCGGGGCTGCGTTCGCGCCGTACGCGGCGGATGTGATCGGACTCCTTGCTCAGGGCCGACAGGCTGCCCAGGAGGTGGCCGACGTCGCGGCCCACCAGCTCCAGATCATCGCTGTGACCACGGCGGCCGAGTCATTCGTCCCCCCCCTGATGCGCCGGTTCGCCGACGCACACCCGGAGATCGAGCTGACGCTCGCGGTCGGCAACCGGGAGGACGTGCTCGAACGCGTACTCAACCACTCCGTCGACGTCGCCATCTCGGGCAAGCCTCCCACCGACGATCGCCTGATCGCCGAGCGCTTGACCGACAACGAAATCGTCTGCATTACGGCCCCTGATGACGCGGCCACGGGGCAGGGCCGGCTGGACGCGATTGAGCTGGCCGGCCGACGATGGCTTCTGCGCGAGCCGGGATCGGGGACGCGAACGCTCAACGAGAGGTTCCTCAGCAATCGCGGGCTGGATCCGGTCACTCTTACGCTCGGCTCAAACGGCGCGATCAAGCAGGCCGCGCGCGCCGGCCTGGGTATCTCCTTGCTGTCGCGAGCAGCGGTGCAAGCCGAGCTCGAGTCTGGATGGCTGGGCGAGCTCAGGCTCAAGAACGGGCCCGCGAAGCGATCGTGGTTCGTGCTGCGCTCGGCCGTGGGCCCGGTGAGGCCCCCGGTCGAGATGTTCATCACTTTCGCGCGTAGTGAGGCCCGGTCACAGGCTCGAGCCTGACCGGGATCGCCGGGACTACCGTCGTGACGCCCGCGGCCGCCTCCGACACACAGGGCACGACTCCGAGGCTGGACTTGCGCGCGCAATAGGCGATGTCATCGGCCAAGCCGGCGGCTCTGAGTACCTCGGCATCGGCGCTTGAGTCGAGCGCTTCAAAAGGGGTTGGGTAGCGACCTGAGACGCCTTCGGCGATCAGGGCAGCGTCGGTTCGCGGTCCCGGCAGGGCGGCGCACAGCAGGCCGGCGAGGTACGCGTCCTCGAGCGCCGGCGCCCCGCCGGTTCCCGAACAGACGATCAGCAGATCGAGCTCGTTGCCCCCGGGCGTGGCCAGCAGAGCCGCGAGCACCGCATCAAGATTGAGCAGGGACGCCAGCAGCACCCGGGAGGCGCAGCCCGCCGCGGCCACGATCGCCGGAGCACCGTTGGTCGTGGCGAGGACGAGCTCGCGGCCGTGACAGCGCAAGGCGTCGAGCGGAGAGTTTCCCTGGTCGAACCCCGCGGGCATCAGGCACCGCTGCTCGCCGGCCAGCACCCGGCCGTCGGCGCGCAGCAGCAGGGCGCGCTCGACGCTGTCGGCGCACAGGACCTTCTGGTAGCCCGTGGCGAGCGCCTGGGTGATCGTGGATGTGGCTCGCAGGACATCGATGACCACCACCAGGTCTGCCGACCGCACCTGGGCTGGGGTCAGGGCAACGTCGATCACGCGGGGGCGAGCTCCTTCTCCAGCGCGGCGCTGTACCGTCCCGCGCGGGCCTCACCGGTGCAACGGACACGGCGCGCAAAGGCGGCCGGCGCGGCCGATACGTTGCGCAGAAGCGCCAGCGTGCGCTGGGCGACCTCGTCCACTCCGGCCTGCTGGCGACAGTCGTCGCCGGCCATGATCATGTTCGGCTTGAGCACCATCCCCTCGAGCAGCACCCGCTGGTCGAGCTGCTCGGAGAACACGGCTCGCAGCACTTCACGGGTGACCGCCTCGGAGCGCTCGATCGAGTGATCGCCGTCCATCAGCACCTCGGGCTCGACGATCGGCACAATCTCAGCCTCCTGGCAGAGCGCCGCGTAACGGCCCAATGCATGTGTGGCACTGACGGTACGGCATCGACATAGCCAAACAAGCAAAAATCCGCTGTGATCCATAAAGCAAGACCACATGGTGGGATTCATAGGGCCAAATCTATATTGCAACTTATAAAAGATATTTGGCTTCTATGGAGTTCGAGTCTAGGCTCCCGCCATGGATTCGATTGAAAGGCCTGTGACATGGCGCTGACCGAAGACCCACACACCAGCCCGAAGAAGGACCGGTGGGCCGCGGGCGTCACGCCTTACGCGGAGATGGGCTACTGGGATGCCGAATACGAGCCCAAGGACACTGACATCCTGTGCGCGTTCCGGATCACGCCACAGCCGGGGGTCGATCCGATCGAGGCCGCGGCTGCCGTCGCCGGGGAGTCGTCGACTGCGACCTGGACGGTGGTCTGGACCGACCGTCTGACCCCCCATGAGCACTACCAGGCCAAGGCGTACCAGCTCGATGCCGTGCCGGGCGTCGACGGTCAGTACATCGCGCGGATCGCCTACGACATCGACCTCTTCGAGGAGGGTTCGGTCGCCAACCTGACCTCCTCGATCATCGGCAACGTGTTCGGCTTCAAAGCCTTGAAGGCGTTGCGGCTCGAGGACATGCGAATTCCGTCCCACTATCTGAAGACGTTCCAAGGGCCGCCGCACGGGATCGTCATGGAGCGTGAGTACCTGGACAAGTTCGGACGCCCGCTGCTCGGGGCGACGACGAAGCCGAAGCTCGGCCTGTCGGCCAAGAACTACGGGCGCGTCGTCTATGAAGCCCTGCGCGGAGGCCTCGACTTCACCAAGGACGATGAGAACATCAACTCACAGCCGTTTATGCGCTGGCGCGACCGCTATCTCCACGCGATCGAGGCCGTCAACCGGGCCTCCGCGGCTACCGGCGAGATCAAGGGCCACTACATGAACGTCACGGCCGGGACGATGGAGGACATGTACGAGCGCGCCGAGTTCGCCAAGGAGATCGGCAGCGTGATCATCATGATGGACCTGACGATCGGCTATACGGCGATGCAGTCGATGTCCAAGTGGGCCCGGCGCAACGGCATGCTTCTGCATCTGCACCGCGCCGGCCACGGGACCTATACCCGGCAGAAGTACCACGGCGTGAGCTTCCGTGTGATTGCCAAGTGGTGCCGGATGATCGGGGTCGACCACATCCACGCCGGGACCGTGGTCGGCAAGCTCGAGGGCGATCCGCACATGATCAAGGGCTATTACGACGTCTGCCGCCAGCGCTTCAACAAGGCCAACCCGCAAACCGGCATCTACTTCGATCAAGATTGGGCCTCGCTGGCCCCGGTGATGCCGGTTGCCTCTGGTGGCATCCACGCCGGCCAGATGCACCAACTACTGCACTACCTCGGCGAGGACGTGGTGCTTCAGTTCGGTGGCGGCACGATCGGCCATCCGATGGGAATTGCCGCCGGCGCGACCGCCAACCGAGTCGCGGTCGAGGCGATGATCAAGGCTCGCAACGAGGGCAAGGACTACTACGCCGAGGGGCCCGACATCCTGCGCGACGCGGCCCGGGGTTGCCCGGAGCTAGACGCCGCGCTCGAGGTCTGGAAGGACATCACCTTTGACTTCGAGTCGACTGACACCCCCGACACCGTGGCGACGCCCACGGTCAGCCGCTAACCCGCTCAAGGGAGATAGCCATGAGGATCACACAGGGAGCGTTCTCGTTCCTGGACGACCTGACCGACGACGAGATCCAGGCGCAGATCCGCTATGGCCTGGACAACGGCTGGGCGATCATGGTCGAGTACACCGACGAGCCGCACCCTCGTAACAGCTATTGGGACATGTGGAAGCAGCCCGAGTTCGATCTGACGCCGGATGAGGCCGACGTCGCGATGCGCGATGTCCGCGCGTGCCGGGAGGCGCTCCCCAACCACTACATCAAGGTGGTCTGCTACGACAGCTCGCTCGGACGCCAGACCTCGGCGCTCAGCTTCATCGTCAACCGCCCGGCGCAGGAGCCCGGATTCCGCCTCGAGCGCCAGGACAAGAGCGATCGCCAGATGCGCTACACGATTCACCCCTACGCCCAGCAGGATCCGGTCGGGCGGCGCTATGGCGATCGGGCCGACCTCGGGACCCGTCGCGACGGCTCCGCCGCCTACGGCATCGGCGCGGCGGGTGACGACGGGATCGGCGAATCGTAATGGCCCCTCGCGGTCTCGATACCACGGGCCGGCCGCTCGATCCCCAGGCGCACGACGGACCGGGGGGCAGGGCGAGGGGCTTCGGTACCGGCGAGCGGGGATCGCCGTCGTTCTCTGACGAGTTCGGCGGACGGGTCGTGCGTCCCGCCGACGGCGCGCGCACGGGCTCGGCCGTGGAGTCGGCGGACTTCGCGGGAGCGATCTCCGACGGTGAGGCCGACGTGCAATCGGTGGTACGAGGGTCGCGCGTGCACGAGGTCCTGGAGGAGATCGACCAGGAATTGGTCGCGCTGGCGCCGGTCAAGCAGCGGATTCGCGAGATCGCCGCGCTGCTCGTGATCGACCGGCTACGCGAGCAGATGGGCGTGCAGTCCCAGCGGCCCACTCTGCACATGAGCTTCACGGGCAATCCAGGCACCGGCAAGACGACGGTTGCGCTGCGGATCGCCAGCATCCTGCACCGTCTCGGCTACATCGACAAGGGTCACCTGGTCTCGGTGACCCGAGACGATCTCGTCGGTCAGTACGTCGGTCATACCGCCCCGAAGACAAAGGACGTCGTCAAGCGGGCGCTGGGCGGAGTCCTGTTCATCGACGAGGCGTACTACCTCCACCGCCAGGAGAACGAGCGCGACTACGGCCAGGAGGCGGTCGAGGTTCTGCTGCAGGTGATGGAGTCGGAGCGTCAGGACCTGGTGGTGGTGATGGCCGGGTACGCGGACCGGATGGAGGAGTTCTTTCAGGCCAACCCAGGCATGGGATCGCGGGTCGCGCACCACATCCAGTTTCCCGACTACGACGTCGACGAGCTGCTCGACATAGCCCGTCTGATGGTCGATCGGCAGGGCTACGCGATGAGCGAAGACGCCGTCGCCGCCCTGCGCGAGTACATCGAACGGCGGATCGGGCGGCCACGTTTCGCCCACGGGCGCAGCATTCGCAACGCCGTCGAGCGGGCCCGGATGCGCCAGGCCACCCGGCTGTTCGAGTCAAATCGGAAGCTGACCAAGCAGGACCTCGTCACGATCGAGCCTGAGGACATTTTGCGCAGCTCGGTGTTCAGCGACATCGACCAGGATCCTGAGACGGGCGAAGCCGCGAGCAGGGGAGTCCGAGCCGGTGCCTAGGCCCATCATCCTTGGCGTCGTCGGTGACTCGGCGGCCGGAAAGACAACCATGACGCGCGGGCTCGTACGCATCCTCGGCGAAGAGCAGGTGGCCGCCGTCTCCACCGACGACTACCACCGCTATGACCGCAAGCAGCGTGCCGAGCACGGCATCACGCCGTTGCATCCCGATTGCAACTACGTCGACATCATGTCCCAGCACCTGTCCCTGCTGCGGGCGGGCGAACCGATCCTCAAGCCCGTTTACGTGCATTCGGATGGCACATTCGGCCCCCCGGTCTATGTCGACCCCAAGCCATTCACGATCGTGGAGGGGCTGCTGGGCTACCACTCCGAGGCGCTGCTCGACGCCTACGACGTCCGCGTCTATCTCGCGCCGCCGGAGGACCTCCGCCGCCGCTGGAAGGTCAAGCGCGACACCTCGCGGCGCGGGTACACCACCGATCAGGTGCTCGCCGAGCTGGACAAACGCGAACCCGACGCGGCCCAGTTCATCCGTCCCCAGGAGCGCTACGCCGACGTGGTCGTCTCCTTCCGCGAGGGAGCCGGCGATCCCTATGCGCTCGATGCCGAACTGCTGCTACGAGACACCCTGCCGCATCCTGACCTATCTCCCGTCAGCGGCAGTGGCGAGCGTGGGGTGAGCGTGGAGGAGCGCGAGTCTGAGCTGGTGGTCAGGATCGCCGGTGACATCGAACCTGAGCAGGCCGGCGAGATCGAGGCGGCGATCTGGGAGAAGCTCCACTTCGCTTCGCACCTGCGCTCTGAGCGCCTCGGTCAGTTCGTGGTCGGCAACGATCTCCAGCGTTCGGCGTCGCTGGCGCTGGTGCAATTGCTTATCCTCTACCACCTCGTGACGGCCAAGGCCGCGATTGCCCTGGGTGGCGTGGGCCCTCGCGCGGAAGCCGAGGACGCCATCGAGCAGGAGACCGCAGGAGTCGATTCGTGACCCCCGTGGTGATGGAGCGGCGCACGGCCAGCCAGTCATGAGCCCGCGTCCGGTCATCCTCGGCGTGGTCGGCGACTCTGCCGCCGGCAAGACCACGATCACGCGCGGCCTGGTCCGAGCCCTCGGGGAGGATCATGTCGCGCACATCTGCACCGACGACTACCACCGGTACGACCGGCAGCGACGGGCCGAGCTCGGGATCACGCCGCTTCATCCGGACTGCAACCACCTCGACATCCTCGCCCAGCACCTCGCGCATCTCCGCCGTGGAGAGCCGGTCCTGAAGCCCGTCTACCGACACATCGACGGTACGTTTGGGCCCGCCGTTTATGTCAGACCTGGACGGTTCACGGTGATCGAGGGGCTGCTGGGCTACTACCTGCCGGAGATGCTCGACATTTTCGACGTGCGCGTGTACCTCAACCCGCCCGAGGGTCTGCGGCGCCGCTGGAAGGTCCAGCGCGACTGCTCAAGGCGCGGATACACCACCGATCAGGTGCTGGCCGAGCTCGATCGACGAGAGCCAGATTCAGAAGCGTTCATCAGGCCTCAGCGGCGCAACGCCGACATGCTGATCAGCTTCAAGCCGGATGCCGCCGAAAAGGATCCGACGCACCTCGATGCCGAGCTCACCCTCCGCGACGACCTGCCGCACCCAGACCTGACGCCCTTCGTCCAGGACCGCGAAGACGGGCTGACGCTGCGCGAGCGCGACGGCGAGCGCCTGCTTTGCATCCCGGGAAGGATGAACCCGGATCACGCGGCCGCGATCGAGGAAGCGATTTGGGAGCGGATGCATTTTGCGACCCACCTCCGGGCGCGGCGCCTCGGCGAGTTCACCGTGGGGACCGAGCTGTATCGCTCCGAATCGCTGGCGCTGGTGCAGCTGCTGATCCTTTACCACCTGGTTACCGCCACGGCCGCGATCGCGCTGGGGGGAGACGGCGTGCGCAGTGCCGATCGCCCCGGGCCGTCCGCGCCGCCGGTAACCCCGGTCGCCTCCATCGAAGAGTCGGCCTGACCCGGTCGATGAGGTCGCCGGGTGGTCCGGAGGCGTTCTCACGCAGAAGCCACTGCGTGATCGCGTCGGCCACTTCCTCGGGGTCATCGGCTGGACAGACTCCGCGCGGCGCCCTGGCGTGGAGTCAGGTGCCCGTTGGCGACCTTCCGGCCGATCGTGTCGATGTAACCACCGGTACCGCCGAGATTCAGGAGGCGGCGCTGGGGGTAGCGCGCAACCATGTTTAGTCGCGATCGGCGGGTGGTCGTGATCGGAGCCGGATCTACCGGCCTGGTGTGCGCGATCAACCTCGCTCGAGCCGGGCTGGACGTAACGGTATGTGAGCATTCTCCTCGGCCCGGAGGAGCGTCTTCGAGCGTCGAGGCGACCCTCCCGGGGTTTGTTCACGACCACTGCGCAGGGTTCAACCCGATGACGGTCGCCTCTCCGGCGATGCGCGAGCTCGGCCTCGAGAACGAGGGCCTCCGCTGGATATGCCCGGACGCGGTCATGGCCCATCCGTTCGAGGACGGGACGGCCATCGCCCTGCATCGTGACCTCGGGGCGACGGCGTCATCCCTCGACGCGGCGCAGCCCGGCGCCGGTGCGGCCTGGGGTGAGCTCATGGAGCAGTACCGTCCGCTCGCCCAGCCTCTCGTGGAGACGATCCTCGGGCGACTGCCACCACTTAGGCCCCCGCTCGCGCTGGCAGCGGCGTTACGCCGGGATGGCCTGTTGCTGGCTCGGCGGATGACGGGATCGATCGAGGCTTTTGGACTGGACCTGTTCAGCGAAGCCCAGCGTCCTACGGCCTGGTTGGCGGGCTCGGCGCAGCATTCAGGGCTTCCCCCCTCGACCGCGGGCAGCGGCGCGTTCGGCTTTCTCCTGCAGCTCCTGGGACATACCCATGGCTGGCCGTTCCCCGCCGGCGGCCAGGGGCAAATCGCCAACGCGCTGCTGAAGATCGCGGCTCGCGATGGCATCGAGGTTCGCTGCCAGGCTTCGGTCACGCGAGTGCTGGTGACCGGCGGACGGACGGTCGGGGTGCAACTGGCCAGCGGTGAACAGCTGCCGGCTCGCGACGTCGTGTCGACGATCAGCGCTCGGCCCTTGGCGGCGATTCTGCCCGAACAGGCCCTCCCTCATCGGTTACTACGCCGGCTGCGCATCTGGCGCTACGGCACGGCCGCCTTCAAGCTTGATTACGCGCTGCACACACCCGTTCCCTGGACGGCAGTCGAGGCTCGAGCGGCGAGCATCGTGCATGTGGGCGGTGAGCTTGCCGACCTGTCGGCGGCGGCGGAGGCAGCGAGTCGGGGTGATGTGCCTGAGCGGCCGGCCGTGGTCGTCGGTCAGCACACGCTGTATGACCCGTCACGCGCGCCCGAGGGCAGCCACACGCTCTACTGCTATGCCCACGTCCCGGCCGAATACGCCTGTGCTGACGACGAGGTGGCGGCGCGGGTCGAGGCGCAGCTTGAACGCTTCGCCCCCGGCTTCTCCGGCACGGTTCTGCAGCGCGTGGTTCGCAATCCGCAGCAAACCGAGGCCGAGAACCCGAGTCTGGTCGGTGGGGACCTGGGGGGCGGCTCGATGGAGCTCGACCAGCAGCTCATCTTTCGGCCCGCGCCGGAATTGTGTCGCTACCGCACGCCGCTCCCGGGGCTCTACGTCGCCGGTGCCTCGGTGCATCCTGGTGGCTCGGTGCAGGGAATGGGAGGCCGGTCGGCGGCTCGCGCGCTGCTCGCCGACCGCCATCTCCGACCCTGGCGAGCCTGATTCCTCAAGGCTCCAGGACACCGGTTTCGGCGATCCGCTTCAATCGCCGCAAGGATTCAACGTTGCGGTGGTGTACCAGCCAGTCGGTCAACGGGTTGATGGCCAGCCTCGAGAGCGCGTCTCCCGCCGTCTCATGCATGGTCACCCGGGTGCTGTCGCCCTGGGCCTCGAGCAGCACGGTGACCAGGGCGGTGCCCAGCGGACGTGCGCGGGCATGCATGACAAGCTTGCCCGGCGGCTGCACCTCGATCACCTCGGTGTGATCCTTGACCTTGAACGGCCCGAAGCCCACGCGATGGTGAAAGCGTGAGCCGGTTGCGGGCCAGCTGGCATCTGCATCCCGGATGAGGTCTGAACCCACCACCCAGTCCGCGTAGGCCTCCGGACGCGCGAGTACGCCGAACACTCGCTCGCGCGGCACGTCGATCGTCGTCTCCGTCGTGGCCACTGATCGGGTCTACCCGAAGCGACCGGGGCGCAAAAAAGTGTCGGTCATGAGCGCCGACCCGGACTCCTGGTACGACATCGCCGCGCGGGTCCTCTCGCTCAAGAACCACCGGCGTCATTCGGGTTGGGTGGCCGTCGCCCGGAGTCGCTCACGGGCGCGGCGGCGCAGCAGCTTGAGCGAGAGCAGCAGCCAGCCGGCCCCGGCGCAGATCAGGACGATCTGCAGCCAAGTGTCGGCCCCGGCCAGGGCGCGACCGAACCAGTAGTACTCAAGCGCGTTGACGGCGGCCCACACCCCCGCGGCCGCGGCGCTGAACGCGACAAAGCGGTGATAGGACATTCCGCTGAGGCCGGCGAGGAGACCGGTCACGTTGCGCAGTCCGCTGATGAAGCGGCCCACGACCAGCCACGCGCCACCGTGGGCGGTGAACTCGGCCCGCAGCTGTGTGACCAGCGCCGGACTCTGCCGCAGGCGCCGGGCCAGCCACAGCAGTAGGTCCGCCCCCCTCCACCGGCCCAGTGCGAAGCCGGCGCTCGTCCCGACCACCGCTCCCAGCGTGCCCGCGGCGACCACCCCGACGATCGGCAGTCCATGATTTGTGCTCGCATACACCGCAGCGGCGATCAGCACCGTCGTCCCGGGCAGCGGGGCGCCGAGCCCCTGCAGCGCCACCACTGAGAACACGACCCCCAACCCGTACTGGCCGAGCAGATGCTGTATTTCATGTGCGCCCACGAACCCACAGTCTCACGGAGCGGACTTGTCGCTGCCGCCCGGCCTCCCGTCGCTCTACGATCTGAGCATGGACAGCCGGGTCAGCCTGATCACGCTCGGCGTCGCCGATCTTCTAGCGGCTCGGACGTTTTACGAGCATCTCGGTTGGCGGGGCCAGGAAGTTCAGGAGACGGTGTTCTTCCAGGCCGGTGGGCTCGCGTTGGTCCTGTGGGACGTAGACAAGGTCGCGCTCGACGCCGGGCTCGAGGATGACCCCGACCGCGGCGGATTTGGCGGCATTGTCCTCGCTCACAACGTTCGTGCGAAGGCCGAGGTCGACGAGCTCTTGGCCTTGGCCCAGGAGGCCGGCGCGACGGTGACCAAGCCCGCGGGCGACACCTTCTACGGCGGGTACGCGGGATTCTTCACCGACCTCGACGGTCACGCCTGGGAAGTCGCATACAACCCCGGCTTCCCGATCGCCGCCGACGGCTCGATCACGATCCCGGATCTCGGGGGCTGAGCCCAGCGGCGATACTGCCGGTGATGGAACGCAACGTGCTGGGCGCCCCGCTCGAAAGCTGTAGCAACGAACCCTTGACCGGGTTCTACCGCGACGGATGCTGTCGCACCGGCCCCGACGACCTCGGCCACCACACGATCTGCTCGGTCGTGAGCGCCGAGTTTCTCGACTTCCAGCAGAGCATTGGCAATGACCTGAGCACCCCGGGCCCCGACTACGGCTTTCCGGGCCTGCAGCCCGGGGACCGGTGGTGCGTGACGGCCCACAACTGGTTGCGAGCTCACGAGGCCGACCGGGGCGCGTTCGTCGTTCTCGCCGCGACCCACCAGCGGGCCCTCGAGGTCGTGCCGATCGAGGTGCTCAGGCGCTATGCGGTCGACGTGCCGAGCGATCCGGGCTCGATCGAACCCTGATCCAAGCGCCTAACCGTTGCCCTGAGCGATCTCGGCGACCGGCTGCCACTCACGCCAGGTAGCCAGGCGACCCGCGTAGTCCTTCTCGGCGATGCCCAGCGGAGCGCTGCCGAAGAAGGCCCGCAGCGGCGGCTGCGACGCGTCGACGATGTGCAGGACGGCTTCGGCGGAGGCGACCGGATCTCCGGCTGAACTCGCGCCGTTTTGCCGCCGGCGTTGGGAGGCGTCGTGCATTTCGCCGTAGGCGTCGTGAGCCTGTGCATGCTTGGCCGAGGCGCCGCCCCAATCGGTCGAGAACCCGCCGGGCTCGATCAGCGTGACGTTGATCCAGAAGCCCTTGACCTCCTGGGCAAGCGCCTGGCTGATCCCCTCCAGCCCCCACTTGGAGGCGTGGTACATCCCGATGCCCGGGAACGCGGAGATACCTCCGATCGAGGACACCTGGAGGAAGTGGCCACTGCCCTGCTCGCGCAGATACGGCAGCGCGGCCTGCGTCACCCATAGGGCCCCGAAGAGGTTGGTCTCGATTTGGTCGCGCGCCTCCCGCTCGCTGAGCTCTTCCACCATCCCGAACTGGCCGTAGCCGGCATTGTTGACGACGATGTCGAGCCGTCCGAGATGCTCGTGGGCACGGCGCACGGTCTCGAACACGGCCGAGCGGTCGGTGACGTCGAGTTCGAACGGCAGTAGGGCGTCTCCATACTCTCCGACGAGGTCGTCGAGGGTGCTCGGATCGCGCGCGGTTCCGGCGACCCGGTCGCCGCGCTTGAGAGCTGCGATCGCCCATTCGCGACCGAAGCCGCGCGAAGTTCCAGTGATGAACCATGTCTTGTTTGTCATCTCAACGATCCTAGCCACGCCCTGATCAGGCCCACCGGGACGTAAGGGCCGCCGGTCCGGGCGTGCTGCGGGTGGACAGGTGTCCAAGCTGGCGGTGGTTGGCTCCACTGTTTGGGTTGGCCCGGCCGATGACCGGGGACCGCCTGTGAAGCGTCTCGCCGACTACGTCTCCATGCTCTTGTGCGCCGCCGCCGCCGCTGGCGGCGCCGTCCCGTCGACCGCTTTGGCGGCGCCGGCGCAGCCTGTCCATGGCTCGGTCACGGGAACGATCTCCTATGTCGGTGACTCGGTGCTGACGATCCAGACCGGCGGCCGGGCCGTCGGCGTCATCAACGCAATGAACCGGACGGCCAGCACTCTTACCGCTCGCAACTACCCGTACGTCTACGGCGGCGGCCATGCCGAGGCCGGAATCGCCAGCATCGGCATCAGAGGGCCCGGGTACAACGGCCGGCGGACCGGCTATGACTGCTCGGGTTCAGTCGCGGCGGTTCTGGCGGGGGCGGGTCTGTGGCCGGCCGGGAGCGGCGTGCCCAACGATGCGGGCGTCATCCAGCAGCTCCTGCAGCAGAAGCTGATCGCCCGCGGGCCCGGCACCGCGCCCAATGAGGTGACGTTCTACGACCACCGCGGCGTGCATATCTTCATGAACATCAACGGCCGCTTCTTCGGTACCTCGGACGGCGGGGGTGGCAACTCCAAGGGTGGTCCGGCCTGGCTCTACGACGGCGCCCCCGATTCCCACAATCCGGCCTACCAGCGCTACCACGTGCTGCCGTCGGTGCTCCGCACTAAGACGACCTCCGGCGAGAGCTTCACCTTCCAGGCCGACTCGCAGCCGACCCTGACCGCGGGCGCCGAGCCCGGCGAGAGGGTGCGGATCGGCTACGTGGAGACCCGGACGGGCAGCATGACCGC
>JBOGYN010000491.1:0-9128 GCA_050696855.1 Solirubrobacteraceae bacterium
AGGCGAGCCACTTCACTGCCGGCACAGGGCGGTCAGGCGACCGGCTGGCGCTCGACGTGGTCCCTGAACTGGGTGGCGAACGCATCCCAGTCGAACTGCTCGCCACCACCGGGGGGACCCTGCGGAGCGGGCTCGTGGGGATCCTGGCCGCTCTGCCCGTTAGGCCCGTCGGTGCCGTGGGTGCCCCAGCCGTGCCTACGCACGTGAAGAACGTCGCTGCTGGCCGCCGAGACGCACAGGAGGATCAGCACGACCGGAGGAAGCAGCGCCGGGGCCGGTGCGCCCACGACGGCGAAGCCCAAGACGAAGAGGCCTAGGAGCCCGGCGGCCATTCCCGCGATGATGACCTTCTCGCCTTGGGAGCTCAATAGTTGGGGGGGACGGGGCACTTCGATTAGTGTAGCGCCCGCTGAGACTGCGCTTGGGCCGTCTCCGGCAGCCGGTCCTGGCCCACGGGGTTCGCCGCGTGGTCGTCTGCGATATCGACCGAGTCCTGTATCCGGGGCCGTGTCGGCGGCGGTGGCTGAGGCAGCGCTCCAGAGCGGCGTCGCGCGCAAGCCCCGGCGGACGGTCTGATCAGACGGGGCTGGCCGCCTGGGCACCCGGCGCGCCTTCCCCGCAGGCCAAGCCCGCGGTTGACAAGAATGTGGCACTCAGTATTCTGTATCCCAGCTAGCTGAGAGAGTGGAGACGGTGAGCAGACTTCCAGTTCCAGCGCGGTCGGAGGCGGCGCGGTGAAGATCGCAGTTCTCGGTGCCGGAGCGATCGGCGCTTACGTAGGAGCCGCCCTCGCCCGGGGCGGGGCCGACGTGCACCTGATCGCGCGCGGGGAGAACCTGGCCGCGATCCAGCGCAAGGGGATCCGCGTGAACTCGTCGCGCGGAGACTTCGAAGCCCATCCACCCGCCACCGACGATCCGACCAAGGTCGGCCCGGTCGATTTCGTCTTCCTCGGGCTGAAGGCCAACTGCTACGCCACCGCCGGTCCGCTGCTCGAGCCCCTGCTGCACGACGAGACGGCGGTCATCGCCGCCCAGAACGGCATTCCCTGGTGGTACTTCCACGGCGTCGATGGCCCGTTCGCTGCGCATCGGATCGACGCTGTGGACCCGGCCGGCGCCGTCAGCCGGGTGATCCCACCACCCCGGGCGATCGGCTGCGTCGTCTACGCCGGCACCGAGTTGGAGGCCCCGGGGGTGGTCCGCCACCTGGAGGGCACCCGGTTCACGATCGGCGAGCCCGACGGCTCTCGGACCGAGCGCTGCCGGCGCTTCAGCAAGGCGATGATCGCCGGTGGGCTGAAGTGCCCGGTGGAGACGACCGAACTGCGCAACGAGGTCTGGGTCAAGCTGATGGGCAATGTCGCCTTCAACCCGGTCAGCGTCCTGACCCGCGCGACGATCGCCGCCATGTGCCGCCACCGCCCAACCCGGGAACTGATCGACAGGATGATGCACGAAGCGCTGGATGTCGCCCACGCCGTCGGAGCGCGCCCGCAGATATCGGTGGCCAAGCGGATGGCCGGTGCTGAGAAGGTCGGCGAGCACCGCACCTCGACGCTGCAGGACCTTCTGGCCGGCAAGCAGCTGGAGCGCGGTCCAATCATCGACGCGGTGATCGAGCTGGCCGAGCTGACCAGCGTCGAAGTGCCGTCATTGCTTGCCGTCGGTGCCTCCTGCGGTCTGCTGGCCGAGACGCTCGGGGTCGCCTGAGAAATGTCCGCGAGAGTACGATCCCACGAACGGACCAACCCATGGAGAAAGGATGCGTCCCCATGAAATACACCCGCCTGACAGAGCCCCTGATCCGTGAGCACGGCGAGCTGCGGCCGGCCACCTGGGACGAGGCACTTGATCGCGCCGCCGATGGGTTCCGCGCCGCGGTGAAACGGCACGGTCCGGATACGTTCGGGATGTTCAGCTGCTCCAAGGCGACCAACGAGGTCAACTTCATCGCCCAGAAGTTCACCCGCGTCGCGATCGGCACCAACAACATCGACTCGTGTAACCGAACCTGACACGCTCCTAGCGTCGTCGGTCTGGCGACGGTATTTGGCGCTGGTGGCGGCACCAGCTCATATCGGGAAGTGCAGGACACCGACGTGATCCTGCTGTGGGGTTCCAATGCCCGCGAAGCGCATCCCATCTTCTTTCATCACGTGCTCAAGGCGGTGCATGCCGGCGCAACGCTGCACGTCGTCGACCCCCGTCGCACGACTTCGGCCCAGTGGGCTGACACCTGGCTCGGGCTCAACGTCGGGTCAGACATCGCGCTCGCCAACGCGATGGCGCGCGAGATCATCCATGCCGGCCTGGCCAACCGTGAGTTCATCGAACGGGCCAGCACCGGCTTCGACGCCTTCGCCGCCGGGGTGGAGCGCTACACCCTCGACCACGCCGAGCAGGTCACCGGGGTGCCCGGCGGGGTGATCCGGGACGTCGCCCACGCCTACGCCCGCGCCGACCGGGCGCAGATCTGCTGGACGCTCGGCATAACCGAGCATCACAACGCGGTCGACAACGTGCTGGCGTTGATCAACCTGGCGCTGCTGTGCGGTCATGTGGGCCGCTACGGATCCGGCATCAACCCGCTGCGTGGCCAGAACAACGTGCAGGGCGGCGGCGACATGGGAGCCATCCCCAATCGGCTTCCCGGCTTCCAGGACATGGAGAAGGACGACAAGGCACGGGCGCGCTTCGAGCGCGTCTGGGGGGCCCCGATCAAGCCGAAGTACGGCTGGCACATGTCCGAGATGCTCGATGCCATCGGGCGCGGCGAGCTCTCCACGCTCTACGTCCTGGGGGAGAACCCCGTGCAGTCAGACGCCGACTCCGGTCACGTGCGGGAGCTGCTTACAAGCCTCGACCATCTGGTCGTGCAGGACATCTTCCGGACCGCGACGGCCGAGCTGGCCGACGTGGTGCTGCCGGCGTCGGCGAGCTGGTGTGAGTCGGAGGGGACGGTCACCAACTCAGAGCGCCGGGTCCAGCGCGTGCGGGCGGCGCTCACGCCGCCGGGTCAGGCTCGCGACGACCTGGAGATCATGTTCGACTTGGGTCGCCGCCTCGGACACGACTGGGGCCACCCGTCGCCGGAGGAGGTCTGGAACGAGCTGCGCTCGCTGGCGCCCAATCACGCCGGGATGAGCTACGCCCGGCTCGAGGAGCTCGGCGGCATCCAGTGGCCCTGCTGGGATGAGCAGGACGACGGCGCGTCGTTCCTGCACGGATGGCTCTGGGATGACCCCTACGTGCGTGACCCGGTCCCGTTCCACGTCGTCGAGGACGATCCCCCGGTCGACGAGCTCTCCGACGAGTTCCCGCTGCTGCTGACCACCGGACGGCGATTGGATTCCTTCAACACCGGTGTCCAGACGGGGGGTTACACCTCGCCCCTGCGCCGCCCCGAGGAGCTGGAGCTGTCGGCGGCTGACGCCGAGCAGCTCGGATTGAGTAATGGGCAGCGGGCACGGATCAGCTCCCGGCGGGGATCGATCACCGCCCCGGTGCGCATCCAGCGCTCGTTGCGCCGGGGGCTGGCGTTCATGACGCTGCACTTCCCCGACGACGTGGAGACCAACGTGCTGACCAACAATGCCACCGACCCCAAATCCGGGACCGCGGAGTTCAAGGCGAGCGCGATCCGGGTGGAGCCAGTGACCGACGGCGACGCGCAGGAAGCGCAGGCCGCCACCGCGTCCTTGGCCGGGGGGGACTGATGGACATCGTCCTGCATGACGTCGCCCCCAGCGAGGGTGAGCGAGAAGCGGTCGACGCGGTGCTGGGACCTCCCGGGAGTACCTGGGAGGGAGCCACCGCCAGCGACACCATCGACCGCGACGAGCACGTGGCCCACGGCGGCCATGCGGCGCGAGATCAGCGGCACCTGTTGCTGCCCGTCCTGCACGCGGTCCAAGCGCGCGCGGGCTGGATCAGCCCGGGAGCGCTGAACTACATCTGCCGGCGCCTGACGATCCCGCCGGCCGAGGCCTACGGCGTCGCCACCTTCTATGCGTTGTTCTCACTCCAGCCCCAGCCCCCGGTGGTGGCGCATGTCTGCACCGACGTGGCCTGCCTGGCCGGCGGCGCGCCCGCGCTGTGCGCCGAGCTGGCGCAGCGGGTCGGTCCGCCGGGCTCGCACCGGGGCAACGGCAACGCCATCTGGCTCGAGAGCCCGTGCCTGGGCCTGTGCGAGCGCGCCCCCGCCGCGCTGATCACAGTCGCGGGCAAGCAGCCGCGAGAGTCCTCGCTGGCGCCCGCGACGGCCGACGAGTTGACGGCGATCATGGCCGGTGCCGAAGTTGCGCCGCCGCCGCCGCCGGCCGTGCCCCAGGCGGGCGAGAACGGCCTGCGCCTGTTGCGCCGGATCGGTCACGCGGACCCGGACAACATCGACAGCTACCGGTCGCACGGGGGCTACGGTGCGCTGCGGGCCGCGTTCGACCTCGGGCCGGCCGGCGTGCTGCGTGAAGTCACCGACGCCAAGCTCCTGGGCCGGGGCGGTGCCGCTTTTCCCACCGGACGCAAGTGGGAGGCGGTCGCCCGCAACCCCCGGCGGCCTCACTACCTGGTCTGCAACGCCGATGAATCGGAGCCGGGCACGTTTAAGGACCGGGTCATCCTGGAGCACGATCCGTTCGCGGTGATCGAGGCGATGACCGTCGCCGGCTTTGCCACCGGCTGCGAGCAGGGTTACCTGTACCTGCGCGGCGAGTACCCGGTGGCCTGGGACCGGCTGGTCGAGGCGATCGTCCAAGCGCGGGCCCGGGGTTACCTGGGTCAGGGGATCCTCGGCACCGAGTGCAACTTCGACATCGAGTTGCGCAAGGGCGCCGGCGCCTACATCTGCGGCGAGGAGACCGCCCTGTTCAATTCGATCGAGGGCTACCGCGGCGAGCCGCGCAACAAGCCGCCGTTCCCCGTCGACTCGGGCCTGTTCCGCCGCCCGACGGTCGTCAACAACGTGGAGACGCTGATCAACGTCCTCGACGTCGTGGTTCAGGGCGGCCTCTCCTACGCCGAGATCGGCACCGCCGCGTCCACCGGTACGCGGCTGTTCTGCCTCTCGGGCCGAGTGGCGAAACCGGGCCTGTACGAGGCCCCGATGGGCATCAGCCTGCGCAGCCTGCTGGAGATGGCCGGCGGCGTGATCGACGAGCGCCCGCTGCGCACCGTGCTGCTGGGGGGCGCCGCGGGACGGTTCATGACCCCGGACGAGCTCGACGTGGAGCTGTCGTTCGAGGCTACGCGCGAGGCCGGAACGACGATGGGATCCGGGGTGGTGATGGTCGTCGACGACACCGTCGACCTGCCCGCGATCCTGCGGCGGATCGCCGCCTTCTTCCGCGACGAGTCCTGCGGCCAATGCGTGCCCTGCCGGGTCGGCACCGTGCGCCAGGAGGAGTCGCTGGCCAGGCTGGCCAACGGACGGCCCCGGGGCTCGGTCGCCGATGAACATGCGTTGCTGGACGAGATCACGGCGAGCATGCGGGATGCATCGATCTGCGGTCTGGGGCAGACCGCGGCGGATGCGATCGAGTCGGCGCTGGTGAAACTGGATGTCTTCTAAGAGAGGGAGGTGAAGGATGAGCCGGGCTCAAGTTTCGGCGCCGCCGCGGACAGTGGAGATCGCCCTCAACGGCGAGACGGTGCAGGCCCACGAGGGGATGACGATCCTGCAGGTGGCGCAGCGTGAGGGCATCGAGATCCCGACGCTGTGCTGGGAGCGGACGCTGACGCCGGTCAACGCCTGCCGGGTGTGCGTGGTCGAGGTCAAGGGCTCCCGCGTGCTGGTGCCATCGTGTGCGCGCAAGGTCGAGGCGGGGATGGAGATCGAGACGCACTCCGACCGCGTCCGCCACAGCCGCAAGATGGTGTTCGAGTTCCTGGCCTCCTCGGTGGACATGTCCACGACGCCCAACGTGGCGCGCTGGATCGACGAGTACGCTGCCCGCCCGGAGCGCTACGGACCGCCGGCGCCGCCGTTTGCCGAGGGCGAGCGCGACCAGCTCCGCACCGGACACCACGAGGTGCCCGACGGCCGCCACGCCGCCACCGTTCATCAGCCGCCCAAGATCGACAACGAGCTCTACGTGCGTGACTACGCCAAGTGCATCCTCTGCTACAAGTGCGTCGAGGGCTGCGGAACGGACTGGCAGAACACGTTCGCGATCGCCGTCGCGGGCCGCGGTTTCGACGCGCGGATCGCGACCGAGTTCGCAAACCCGCTGCCTGAGTCCGCGTGTGTCTATTGCGGTAACTGCATTGCCGTGTGCCCGACCGGGGCGCTGATGTTCAAGAGCGAGTTCGACCGTCGCGAGGCCGGCACTTGGGATGAGAGTCGTCAGCGCAAGACCACCACGATCTGCACGTTCTGCGGGGTCGGTTGCAACCTGGAGCTCCACGAACAGGACAACGAGATCGTGAAGGTCACCTCGCCCCTTGATCATGAGATAACCCGCGGCAACCTGTGCGTGAAGGGCCGGTTTGGCTTCCAGTTCGTCCAGAACCGGGCCGAGGACTCCGCCGGCAACGGCGCGGGGGGTTAAGGATGTTCTCGGCGCAGGACGGCGAGGGCGAGCCCGGGGCCGGCGAAAATCAGGAGGAGACCTGGGCCGGTGACGGTCAGGGCAAAACGCCGATCACCGGCGCCGACGGCTGGTCCTACCTGCCGTTTGAGCGCCGCGAGGAAACCGGCGAGCACCGCATCACGCTTGAACGAGACGACGGGGTGCAGGTGGAGATGACGCTTCCGGCGTTCGTCGCGCAGGGCGACGAGCTGCGTGAAATCGCCCTGCAGGTGATTCGCGCGCGGGAGCGTTGGCGCGACCTAAAGGGCCTGGGCGGCTAGCTCAAACGGGGACCGCATGAGTCCCTTTCACGCCGTCGCGATCTTCGCCGCGGGGATCGTCGCCGGCACCATCAACACAGTGGTGGGCAGCGGAACGCTGATCACGTTCCCGGTCCTGCTCGGCTTCGGCTATGCGCCGGTGGTCGCCAACGTCTCCAATACGGTCGGTTTGATTCCGGGCTTCGTAACCGGGACGCTGGGCTACCGGCGCGAGCTGTCGGGCCAGCGGGCGCGTATCACGTCGTTGGCGGGCGCGTCGGTGACCGGGGGCGCAATCGGCGCGGTGCTGCTGCTGAGCTTGCCGGCGTCGGCGTTCGAAGCCGTCGTGCCCGCGTTCATCGCCATCGCCGTGGCGCTGATCGTCCTGCAGCCCCGCCTCTCCCGGCTGCTCGGCAACCGCCGTTCGCGCACCCGAGGGCGCCTCGGGCCGATCGCCACGCTCGCGGTGATGCTCGGCGGTGTATACGGCGGCTATTTCGGCGCCGCGCAGGGGATCCTGGTGCTGGCCATCCTGATCCTGGCCCTGGACGACGACCTGCAGCGGCTGAACGCGGTCAAGGTGGTGCTGACCGGACTGGTCAACGTCGTCTCCGGCGTGGTGTTCATCCTTGCGGCCCACGTGGCGTGGGCACCCGCGGGCCTGATCGCCGGCGGCTCGCTGATCGGCGGAGTGCTCGGGGCCCGGGTCGGGCGGCGGCTGTCGCTGCCGGTGCTCCGGGCCGTGATCGTGGTCATCGGGATCGCCGCGATCGTGCACCTGCTCGCCTGACCGGTCAGTGCGAGAAGGTCCCCACCAGGCGGGCCTGCTCGATCACGTGATCCTCGATCCGCTCCAGCAGCGCCCGCCGGTCCAGGCCGGGCTCCAGGTCCAGATCCTCGTCGAGCGCGTAGACCCAGACGTAGTAGTGGTGCGTTCCGTGACCGGGTGGCGGGGCCGGGCCGTTGAAGCCGGTGTTGCCCATCGAGTTGGTGCCGGGCACCGCGTCGCCACTGCCCTCGGCCAGGCCCGTGGCGTCACCGGCGATGCCATAGGCCACCCAGTGGGTGAAGCCGTCGACGAGCGGGGCGTCGGGGTCGTGGACGACGACCGCGAACGCCTCGGTGCCGTGGGGGACGCCCGTCCACTTGAGCTCGGGGGAGACATCCTCGCCGTCGCCGCTGTGACGGTCAGGGATGCGTTCGTGATGGTGAAACGCCGGCGAGGTGATCTTCAGGTCCGCGACATTGAGTTCTTGGGGCATGCCCCCGGGCTACCCCGGCCGCGGACCCGGCAATCCCGCCGTGGATCAGCGGTGGGGTCGGCGCCTGGTCGGCTCGCGCCCCGGTGGCTGGCGCGGGGCGGGTCGGGCGGCCAGTTCAGGAATCGCGCGCGAGAGCGTCTTCTCGGCGGTCAGCTCGAGCTCCTCGCCGTGGTGGCGGAAGCTCAGCGAGGGACCGTCGAGCAGCGCGTAGGTGGCCTGGACGTGGTCGACTTCGACCAGCAGGCTCGAGGCGCGGATCATGATCCGGAAGCGGAGCCGCGTCAGCGCGCCGGGCAGCCGCGGGGCGAAGCTGAGCTCGCCGCCGTGGTCGCGCAGACCCCCGAACGCGGCCACGGCCGCGATCCAGGTCCCGGCCACCGAGGCGATGTGGATCCCGTCCGCCGTGTTGTGCTCGAGGTCACCGAGGTCCATCAGGGCCGCCTCGGCGAAGTAGTCATAGGCGAGCTCGAGCTGGCCAACCTCGGCCGCCACCACCGCCTGCGTGCACGCCGACAGCGACGAATCACGCACGGTCAACGGCTCGTAGTACTCGAAGTTGCGCGCCTTCTCCTCAGCGCTGAACGAATCACCGCACAGGTACAGGGCCAGCACGAGGTCGGCCTGTTTGACCACCTGCTTGCGGTACAGGTCGTAATACGGGAAGTGCAGCAGCAGTGGGTACTGATCGGGGGACGTGTGCGCGAAGTCCCAAGTCTGGTGGGAGGTGAACCCCTCAGACTGAGGGTGGACGGCCAGCGTCGCGTCGTAAGCGACGACCATCGCGGCGGCCGCGTCGCGCCAGCTGGCCAGCTCCTCTTCGTCGACCTCGAGCCGGGCCGCCTGCCGTGGATGGCGCTCGGCCAGATCGGCGGCCCCACGCAGATTTCGCTGGGCCATGAGGTTGGTGTAAACGTTGTTGTCGGCGACCGCGCTGTACTCGTCGGGACCGGTGACGCCGTCGATCCGGAAGTGGCCGGCGGGATCGTGGTGACCGAGCGAACGCCACAGACGGGCAGTTTCCACCAGCAGCTCCAGCGC
>JBOGYN010000492.1:0-3621 GCA_050696855.1 Solirubrobacteraceae bacterium
GGCCTGATCGCCGTCGGCGGGTTTGCTTTTGCGCCCGAGGGGGCCGCCTCGCGGGCCTGGCAGGGGTTTGCTCCCGCCTCGATGATCGTCCCCGAGCTCTCGCTGGCCCGTCAGGGTGAGCAGACGACGCTGACCGTCAACGCCGAGATCGCCCCCGACGACGACGACCGCGATGTCGTCGCCGCCGTCGAGGGCCGCCTGGCATCGCTGCGCGAACGGCCCCTGCCGCTCGTGGACCCGGATCCGGCCGGTCGTTACACGGTCTCGAGTCCACTGGCGCCGGCCCACTTCGAGGCCGCGGTGACCCGGGCAGTCGAGCGGATCCGGGCCGGCGAGATGGAGAAGATCGTGCTCGCCCGGGAGGTCGAGGTGCACGCGCCGATCGCCCACGACCCCGCCGCCGTGCTGGGCGTCCTGCGCGACGCCTACTCCTCTTCGTTCGTGTTCGCGGTCGGCCGCGGCGACGCCACCTTCGTGGGCGCCACGCCGGAACTGCTCGTGCGCCGCGAAGGTCAGCGCGCCACCACGGTTGCGCTGGCCGGCTCGACCCGGCGCAGCGCCGACCCGGCGGTCGATGATCACCTCGGCGAGGCCCTGCTGCGCAGCGAAAAGGACCGCGAGGAGAACGCGATCGTCGCCCGCCGGATCGCCCGCACGCTGCGCCCGCATTCGGTCTGGGTAGCCGCCGCGCCCGAGCCCGTGGTGGTGCGGGTGGCCAACATCCAGCACCTGGCCCGCCCGATCCGGGCCCAGCTGGCGAGCTCGCTGGGGGCAATCGAACTGGTGGCCCATCTGCATCCCACGCCGGCGGTCGGCGCCGAGCCCCGCGCCGCGCTGAGCCTGATCCCGGCGCTGGAAGGGCTGGACCGGGGCTGGTACGCGGGTCCGGTGGGGTGGACCGACGGGAGCGGCGACGGTGAATTCTGCGTTGCCCTGCGCAGCGCCCTGCTCCGCGGGCGGATCGCCCACTGCTACGCGGGGGGCGGGATCGTGGCCGACTCCGAGCCCGCCGCCGAGCTCGCTGAAACCGAGCTCAAACTCGGCGTGATGCTGCCCGCCCTGGTCGGCTGAGCTTGCGCTTCGGCTCGGATGACGCGATGCTCCCCTTCGGCGGCGGGGCGCTCGGTGCGCCGGCGCTTTGGGACGGCGATTCGCTAGTCGGTGGCGATCGCGGCGAGCGCTGCGGCGGCGAGACGGCGGTGAAGCTCGAGGTTGCGCTCGCGGTCTGTGCGTACTTCGATGATCGTGGTGCCGGCGTTGGCGAGTGACGCGTTGACGGCCGCGTACAGCTCGGCTTGGTCGGTGGCGCGGACGAAGCCGCAGCCGTAGAGGTGGGCGGCGTGGGCGAAGTCGAGGCCGTGGGGGGTGGCGACGTGATCCTCGAAGGCGCCGGCTTGGGTGGCGACGGGGAGAAACGAGAAGATGCCGCCGCCGTCGTTGTTGAGCAGGACGATCGTCAGGGAGAGGCCGAGCCGACGGGCGGCGAGCAGGCCACCGAGGTCGTGGGCGAGCGCGACGTCACCGATCAGCAGGACCACGGGGCCCGGGCCGGCGGCGGCGACGCCAAAGGCGCTGGACACGGTGCCGTCGATCCCGTTGGCGCCGCGGTTGGCGAGCACGCGGGGCAGCTCCTCGCCGGTCGGAAAGAACAGCTCGACGTCTCGGATCGGCATCGAGGAGGCGACGAACAGAGTCGCCACGGAGGGCAACCACTCACCCAGGCGCCTGGCCACCAGCGGCTCGGAGAGCTCATCCGCCAGTCCGTCCTCGACGGCCGCGGCCGCCGCCTGATCGGCCGCGCGCCAGGTCGCGAGCCAGCTCGGATCAAGCGGTCCTTTCAGCGGAGCCCAGGCCGTGAGGGTCGCCGCCGGATCGGCGCGCGACGTCTCGGAGAGCACCGCCGCCGGGTCTTGCCACGCCGCCTCGGGCTCCAGCGCCACCTGCGCGGCCGCGGGGAGCGCCTCCAGCCAGGCGCGCAAGGGCTTTGAGGTCGGCAGCTCGCCGACGCGGATGACCAGCTCGGGGGCGACCGCGGCGGCAAAGGCCGGGGCGCGCAGGAGCAGGTCATAGTTGGCGATCACGGCGGATCCCCGGCGGGCGCCCGAGAGCGGATCGGCGAGCAGCGGGTACCCGGCCGCCTGCGCGAAGTGGGCGGCGGCGACGCCCAGCCGCGGGTCGCGGGCGTTCCGGCCCGCTACCACGACTCCCCGGGTGGGCAGCCGGCGCTCGGGCGCCGCGACCGGCTCTGGCGCTGTCGCCCGCATCCAGGGCCGACCGTCCTCGCGACCGGGCAGTGGATCGGGCGGGAGGGGGGCGTCGAGCACGAGCGGCTCGCGGAGCGGAAAGTTCAGGTGCACCGGCCCGGGAACTGCCCCCGCCGCCGTCCAGTAGGCCCGACAGGCGAGCTGTCGGATCCAGCGCAACCTGGCGGGTGTGGCCGTGTCGACCCCGACCTCGAAGAACCACCGGACGGCGTCGCCATAGAGCTTGAGCTGGTCGATCGCTTGTCCGGCGCCGACCTCGCGCAGCTCGGGCGGCCGGTCGGCGGTCAGCACGATCAGCGGCACCCGAGCGTGGTGGGCCTCGATCACCGCTGGGGCATAGTTGGCGGTCGCGGTGCCCGAGGTGCAGGTGACCGCTACCGGCCGGCCGCTGGCCTGGGCGGCGCCGACCGCGAAGAAGCCGGCACAGCGCTCGTCGACGTGGGACCAGGTGGAGATCGCGGGCTCGCGCACCAGCGAGAGCACGAGCGGCGTGCAGCGCGAGCCCGGCGAAGTGCAGGCGTGCTGCAGGCCGCAGCGGGCCAGCTCGTCGCAGAACGCGCGCAGGAGCAGGTAGGAGTCGGTTGCGGTCATGATCTTCAGCATGGCGCCCGAGCTCGTGCTCCTCCACGGCTTCACCCACAGCGGAGCGAGCTGGGGACGGGTCGTCACGGCGCTGGGTGAACGCTACCGGCCGATCGCGCCCGACATCCGTGGCCACGCCTCGGCGGGCGCCGAGACGCCGATCACGCCCGAGGCGGTGATCGGCGACGTGGCGGCCCTGGCGCCGGCGCATTTTGAGCTCAGCGGCTACTCAATGGGGGGCCGGATCGCCTTGCACGCCGCGCTCGCTCTGCCCGATCGGGTGCGGCGGCTGGTGCTGATCGGAGCGAGCCCCGGGCTCGCCGACCCGGCGCAGCGGGCCCAGCGCGTGGCGGCCGACGAGCGCCTCGCCGCCGAGCTCGAGGGCGCGAGCATCGAGGACTTCGCCCAGCGCTGGGCGCAAACGCCGGTGCTGGCGGGCCTACCGCCCGACGTGGCAGCTGACGTGCACGCCGACCGGCTGCGCAGTACCCCGGCCGGCCTGGCTCGCGCGCTGCGGGGGCTGGGGACCGGCACATTGGCACCCGTGTGGGACCGGCTGGAGGAGCTGACGCTCCCCGTGACCGTGATCGTCGGCGAGCGCGATCACAAGTTCCGGGCCATCGCCGCGCAGATGGCAGCCAGGCTCCCGCAGCCCCGGGTCGAGGTGGTGACGGGGGCTGGACACGCTGTCCACCTCGAAGCGCCGGAGCGGGTGGCCGAGCTGATCGCCGCCGCCGCCGCCCCGCCGCCGCCGTGACGCGATTGGGCGATCCTG
>JBOGYN010000493.1:0-9084 GCA_050696855.1 Solirubrobacteraceae bacterium
CATCAGCGGAGCCCGGGCGCCCTTTCGTCCGACTAGACCTTCTGGACGTTGATGGCCTTCGGGCCCTTGGGCCCGGCTTCTTCCTCGTAGGACACCTTGGCGCCCTCCGCGAGGGAGCGATAGCCATCCGCCTGAATGCTCGAGTGGTGCACGAACAGGTCCCGGCTGCCCTCGTCAGGCGTGATGAAGCCGAAACCCTTCTCGTCGCTGAACCACTTGACTGTTCCGGTAGGCATGGATTTCCCCTCCGTTGCTCGAAGTGCTGCTCGCGGAGGTTCTCGCTACCCCGGCGCCTGCACCTGCTTGTTCGCCGCTGAGCCTCGTCAGACGGCCCTGTGAGGCGGCACGGTAGCACGGACCCAGGTCACGGATACTGGTCACGGATACAGCTCGGCTTGCCCCGCGAACGGCACACTGTGTGGCGATGGACGATCCGATGCCGATCCGCGGACGGACCGCAATCCCACTCCGGGAGGTGACCGTGCGCGCCTCGCGCTCCTCCGGACCGGGCGGGCAGCACGCCAACAAGACCGCGAGTCGGATCGAGGTGTCCTTCGACGTCGCTGCCTCCGGCGCCCTGACCGACGAGCAGAAGCACCGGGTGATCTCCCGGCTCGGGCCCCGCGTGGTCGCCGTCGCCCAGGACGCCCGCAGCCAGACCCGCAACCGTGAGCTCGCGCTGCAGCGGCTGGCCCAGCGACTTTCGGGGGCGCTCGTGGTGCACCGCCCCCGGCAGTCCACCCGGCCCACCAAGGGCTCGGTCAAGCGGCGCCTGGCCGCCAAACGCCACCGGGCGCAGCGCAAACGCGACCGGCGCTCGCCGGGGGACGACGGCTGATGCGCTGGTACGTCGACGGCATGAACGTGATCGGAACCCGGCCCGACGGCTGGTGGCAGGATCGCGACTCGGCGATGCTCCACCTGGTGGATCTGCTCGAGCGCTGGGCGGCAGCCGAGAACGAGGACGTGGTGGTGGTATTCGAGCGCCCGCCCCGCCCACCGATCCGTTCCCCTGTGATCGAGGTCGCCCACGCGCCCCGCCCCCGCCGAGACGCCGCCGATGACGAGATCATGCGCCGCTTGGTCCTCGAGCCGACGCCCGGGCTCGTGCGGGTGGTGACCTCCGACCACTGGCTGGCTGACCGCGCGAGTGCCGCCGGGGCGGGCGTTCACGGCGCCGAGATGTTCCGGTCCCTGCTCGACGCGATCTGACCGTTCGCCGTGGCCGACGGCTTCCCCGCTCGCCCCGGACGGCCGCCCTTGCCACAATCTCGGTATGGCCGAACCTCCCGCCCGCCGCCCGAGCGCCTCGCGCGAGCGCTCAAACCCCCCGCCCGAGCGCCCGCCGGGCTGGCGAGTGACGCCCGCCCCGGACGGCCGTGGCGCCTCCCCGCACGGTGATCAGAAGCCCGGGCCGACGCGCTCGCGGTGGTGGATCGCGCTGGTCGTGGTCGGCCTGCTGGCGCTGAACCTGTGGATCTCCTCCCAGGCCCTGCAGCCCAACGCTCCCATACGGATCCCCTACAGCCCCACGTTCCTGGCCCAGGTCAAGGCCGGCAACGTCAAGGAGATCTCCTCGACCGGAGACGCGATTCAGGGCACGCTGAAGACCGCCATCCGCTACCCGGCCAACGACAAGACCGCGGCCCAGTCGACCAACTTCTCGACCCAGGTCCCCTCCTTTGCCCCCAACGGCCAGCTCGAGTCGCTGCTCCAGAACAGCAGCGTCACGATCGACGCCAAGGCCCCCAATGCGGGCCCCGGGGTGGTGGAGAGCCTGATCTTCGGCTTCGGTCCGACGATCTTGCTGTTCCTGATCATCTTCATCGTCATGCGCCGCGCGGCCGCCTCCGGCGGGGCCGGGGGCCTGATGTCGTTCGGACGCTCGCGGGCACGCCGGGTCGAAGCCTCTGACCAGCACATCAACTTCGAGGACGTGGCCGGGATCGACGAGGCCAAGGAGGAGCTGACCGAGATCGTCGATTTCCTCAAGACGCCGGACAGGTACCTCAAGCTGGGCGCCCGGATCCCCCGCGGCGTGCTGCTCTCGGGCCCTCCCGGAACCGGCAAGACACTGCTCGCCCGGGCGGTGGCCGGCGAGGCGGGGGTTCCCTTCTTCCAGATGTCGGCCTCCGAGTTCGTGGAGATGATCGTCGGCGTCGGCGCCTCGCGCGTGCGAGACCTGTTCGTGCAGGCCAAGGCGGCCGCCCCCGCGATCATCTTCATCGACGAGCTCGACGCCGTGGGACGCTCCCGATCGGGCGGCGGTGGGAACCTGTCCGGCGGTCACGACGAGCGCGAGCAGACGCTCAACCAGATCCTCACCGAGATGGATGGTTTCGATCCCCGCACGAGCGTAATCGTGCTCGGCGCCACCAACCGTCCCGAGGTGCTCGACCCGGCCCTGCTGCGCCCGGGCCGCTTCGACCGCCGCGTCGTCGTCTCACCGCCCGACCGGACGGGCCGCGAGGCGATCCTGCGCGTCCACACCCGTTCGGTTCCGTTGGCTGACGATGTCGACCTCGGCGGGGTCGCCGCCAGCACCCCCGGGATGGTCGGCGCCGACCTGGCCAACGTCGCCAACGAGGCGGCTCTGCTGGCCGCCAAGCGCGGCCACGACAAGGTGGCCCGCCAGGACCTCACCGACGCGCTGGAGCGGATCGTGCTCGGCGCCGCCCGCAAGGTGATGATCTCCGAGGACGACCGCCGCCGAACCGCCTACCACGAGGCCGGCCACGCGATCATGGGCATGCTCACGCCGGGCGCCGATCCGGTGCGCAAGGTGTCGATCATTCCCCGCGGTCAGGCCCTCGGTGTCACCTTCTCGGCCCCCGATGCCGACCGCTTCAACTTCGACGAGCGCCATCTCACCGCCCTGATCAAGGTGGCGCTCGGTGGTCGCGCTGCCGAGGAGATCGTGTTCGGAGACCTGACCACGGGCGCCGAGTCCGACATCCAGCAACTCACCCGGATCGCGCGTGGCATGGTCGGGCGCTGGGGCATGAGCCCCGCCATCGGCCCAGTCGCGGTGCTCCCGGCCGACGGCTCGAGCCAGCTGCTGCCCGGGGTGAGCGAGACATCCGAGAAGACCCAGCAGCTCGTCGACCAGGAGGTACACCGGATCGTGGAGGCGGCCCACGCCGAGGCGACCAGGACCCTGATCGCCCACCGGGGCCAGCTCGACGCGCTCGCCGCGCAGTTGCTCGAGCACGAAACCCTGGATGAGACCGAGGCCTACGCCGCGGTCGGAATGGGACGCAACCAGCTGCCGGTGGCAGTCGAGTCCCCGCCGGTCGCCACCTGAGCGCGGGTCGGCCCGGCATCAGCCGCCCAAGCGCGTCAGTCGCCCAGGCGCGTCATCCGCGCCAGCGCCTCGTGGCAGGCGACCACGCGGCGCTTGACCGGATCACTGTCACCCCGGTCATGGACGAGGTCCCAGGTGCGGTCCGCGATTTCCCGTGCGTTCTCCTGGGTCGCGCTCTCCCACAGCCGGTCGACGAGCTTGATCTCAAAGCTCTCGATCTGAGCGGCGGGATCGCCCGGCGCCATCCGGGGCAGCGGCTCGCCCGTGGCTTCCTTCCACATGCCCGTGGCGACGAGAAGCCTGTTGCGGAGCTGGATCTGGTCCATCTGCCCCATCCTAGTAACGCGGAAGCTCCTGCCGGGTGCTGATCAGGGTGGCGAACAAATCGCCGGTCGTCGCCACCCGCGCGAGGACCTCGTCGGTCTCAAAGCTCAGCAATCCGGGATTGCCTGCTTCGAGGCAGTGCTGGGCCTCCTCCCAGGTCACCGGGGCCGAGACGGTCGGCCGCTCGCGAGCCCGGACCGAGTAGACGGTCACGGTCGTCTTGTGGGCGTCGTTCTGGCTCCAGTCCACGAGGATCTTGCCCGGGCGCAGGCGCTTGGTCATCCGCGAGACGACCAGCTCGGGCAGCCGCGCTTCGAGCAGTTCGGCGATGCGACGCGCGAACGGCTTGGTCGCCTCATAGCTCGTCGCGCCGTTGAGGGGCACGCAGATCTGCATGCCCTTGGAGCCCGAGGTCTTGACCACGCTCTCGAGCCCGAGCTGGGTGAAGAGCCCGCGGAGCACGAGCGCGACCTCACAGCACTCGACGATCCCCGCCGGCTCCCCCGGGTCGAGGTCGAACATCAGCATCGTCGGGCGCTCGGGATGCCGGGCGAGCGCAAGCGAGGTGTGCAGCTCGATGTCGGCGAGGTTGGCCAGCCAGATCAGGGTCGGCCGATCCTGCGCGAGCGTGTAGTCGAGCTTCCCGATCCGGCTCGTCTGCACCCATTCGGGGCGGTGCGACGGTGACTGCTTCTCGTAGAAGTACTGCTCGTGCACGCCGTTGGGATAGCGCTTGAGGGTCAGCGGACGATCGCGCAGGTGGGGCAGCACGGCCGGCGCGATGCGGGCGTAGTAGGCGATCAGGTCCCCCTTGGTGAAGCCGGCCTCCGGGAACAGGACCTTGTCCCAGTTGGAGAGCTTGAGCCGGCGGCCGTCCGCGACCACGGCCAGGCCGCCGTCGGGCAGCGGCTGCACCTCATCGAACAGCTGCACCGGGGTGACCGGGCCTCCGTCGCCCCCGCCTCGGGCCGAGGCCGGAATCTCGGTCTCGGACCGCGAGTCCGCCGACCCGGACGCTGGTCGCGCCTCGCGCACCACTTCGATCGCCGGCCGGTCGTCGCGCAGTCCCTTGTAGGAGGGCGCCCGCATGACCCCGTCCGCGGTCCACTCCCGAAACTCGACCTCGGCCACGAGCTCCGGCGTCACGAACTCCGCGTTGCGAGGCAGCTTGGGTACGGGCGAAAACGGCACCGTGCCAGAGCGCAAGGGCGCGAGCCGGTCGCGCAGTTGGGTCAGGGTGCGGTCGGTGAACCCGGTCCCCACCCGCCCCGCGTAGCGCAGGCGGCGCTGCCCGCCGTCGCTCTCGTAATGGCCCATGAGCAGCGCGCCGATGCTGTCGGTCCGCCGCCCCTCGCCGGGGATCCAACCGCCGATCACCAGCTCTTGGCGACGGGTGTGCTTGATCTTGATCCACGCGCCGGTGCGCCGGCCGGGCTCGTAGCGCGAGTCCAGACGCTTGGCGACGATCCCCTCCAGGCCCTGGGCGCCGGTTGCGGTCAGCAGCTGCTGCCCGTGCCCGGGGTGGGCGGCCGGGACCCGCCAGGCGGGGCCCGACAGACCGAGGTCCTCAAGGCGCGCGCGGCGTTCGGCGTAAGGCCGCCCCATCAGGTTGTGGCCGTCGAGATAGAGCAGATCAAAGATCGCGTAGACGACCGGATCGCTGGCCGAGAGCCGGCGCACGGCGCTGGCGGCGGTCACGTGCATCCGGCGCTGGAGGCGCTCGAAGCTCGGGCGGCCCTGGTCGTCAAAGGCGACCAGCTCGCCGTCGAACACCGCGTCGCGCATCCCGACTTGGGCGATCAGCCCCCGGACCTCTGGGTATCCGGGCGTGATCTCACGCAGGTTGCGGCTCTCCAGGCGCAGGCGGCCCGGCTGGGCATAGGCGATCGCTCGGACTCCGTCCCACTTGACCTCGAATGACCACTTGGCCTCGTCCCGGGGCAGATTCCCGGCGCCGGCCAGCATCGGCAGGATCCGGGCCGGCATCGGCTCCCGCTCGGGGTCGGCGGGCGGGTCCATGCGGTGGATCATCCAGTCCTCGGAGGAGCCCGAGCTCCCGTCGCGCGGGGCGATCGGGAACAGGCCGTAGCGACCGCTGAGCCGTTCTCCATGGAAGGTGATCTCGACCTTCTGGTCGTTGAACAGGTGCAGCTCATAGGTGCCGCGATCCCAGACGGTCATCGTCCCGGCGCCGTACTCGCCGGCGGGGATTTCGCCCTCGAAATCGAGGTACTCAAGCGGATGGTCCTCGGTGTGCACGGCGAGGCGGTTCTCCGACGGATGGGGCGGGATCCCGTTGGGGATCGCCCACGACGCCAGCACCCCGTCGTGCTCGAGCCGCAGATCCCAGTGCAGGCGGGTGGCGTGATGTTCCTGGACGACGAACCGCCCCCCGGACCGGCCGGCCGGTTGGTCCCCGGCCGGCTCGCGGGTGGCGGCAAAATCGCGCTTGGAGCGGTATGAGCGGAGCTTGTCGGACGGCACTCCGCCGGATGATGGCCGAAGATGTCGACGTGCGCATCGTCACCTGGAACGTCAACTCGCTTCGCGTCCGCCTGCCCCGCGTGCTCCAGTTCCTGGCCGAGTTCGAACCCGACGTCGCCTGCCTGCAGGAGACCAAGTGCGCCCCCGATACGTTTCCCGCGGACGAGCTGGCCGCGGCCGGCTACGGCGCGGTCCACAACTCGGGCGGCCAATGGGCCGGGGTGGCGGTGCTGGCCCGCTCCGAGCACCCGCTTTCCGACCCCCTGCTCGGTCTCCCCGGCGACCCGCTGGGAGGCGAGGCGCGCTGGTGTGAGGCCACCGTGGACGAGATTCGCTTCGCCAGCGTCTACGTCCCCAACGGCCGGACGCTGGACAGCCCCGAGTTCCCTCGCAAGCTGGACTTCCTGAAAGCGATGGCGGCCCGGACCAGCGCGCTGAGCAAGAGCGCGCTTGTGCTGGCCGGGGACATGAACGTGGCCCCGGCCGACGCCGACGTCTATGACCCGAAGGCGTTTGTGGACGGGACCCATGTCACCCCCGAGGAGCGGGGTCTCTTGGAGCGCATCCTGGCGACCGGCCTGGTGGACAGCTATCGACAGCTGCACCCCGATGAGGTCCAGTACACCTGGTGGGATTACCGCGCCGGGCACTTCCACAAGGGCCTCGGGCTGCGGATCGACCTCGCTCTGATCAGCGCCGGTCTGGTGCCCCGACTCCGAACCTGCGGCATGATCCGCGACTACCGCAAGGGAACCAAACCCTCAGACCACGCGCCCCTGCTGCTCGAGCTCGGCTGACCTTCTTCACCATTATTTACGCGCACGCGCCATGCTTTGCGGATGGCGCGCGTACTGGTAGTTGACGACGAGCCCGCAGTCCGGCGGGCGCTCGAGCGCGCATTGCGGCTCGACAACCACGAGGTGACCCTGGCCGAGGATGGTGAGCAGGCGCTCGACGCGCTCGCCGATTCGCCCGCGGATGCGGTCATCCTGGACATTCTCATGCCCAAGCTCGATGGGCTCGAGGTCTGTCGCCGTCTGCGCAAGGCCGGCGATCGCACGCCGGTGCTGATGTTGACCGCGCGTGACGCGATCGATGACCGCGTCGAGGGGCTCGACGTGGGCGCCGACGACTACCTGGTCAAGCCCTTCGCCCTGCGCGAGCTGCAGGCCCGGCTGCGCGCGTTGCTGCGCCGAGCCGGCGACGACGCTGGAGACGGGGAGGTGCTGCGCTACGCCGACCTCGAGCTCGACTCCATGGCCCACGAAGTCCACCGCGGCGAGCGCCTGGTCGAACTCTCGCGCACCGAGTTTCTCCTCCTCGAGCTGTTCCTCCGTCATCCCCGCCAGGTGCTGACCCGCTCGACGATCTTCGAGAACGTGTGGGGCTATGACTTCGGACCGACCTCCAACGCGCTGGGCGTCTACATGGGCTACCTGCGGCGCAAGACCGAGGCCGGAGGCGAGTCGCGCCTGTTGCACACGGTGCGAGGCATCGGCTACGTGCTCCGGGACTAGGCCCAGCCGTGTCGCTGCGCCGACGCCTCGCCTTGATCGCCGCGACCTCAGTCGCGGTGGCAGTCCTGATCGCCGCGATGGTCTGTTACCTGGTCGTCCGCCAACAGCTGCGGAGCCAGATCGATACGGCGCTGATCGCGCAAGCTTCGGCGATTGAGCACGGCCAGATCATGCATCTCGGCGGTGATCTGCCCGGTCTGCCGGCCAGCGCCGGCGGCCCCGCGCCGTACACCCAGGCCGTCTCCCCCAGCGATCAGATCGCCCCGGCGGGTGGCAACCTCACCTTGCCGGTCAACGCCGCGACGCTGAGCCTGGCCCACGGAAAAGGGAGCACATACCTGTCCGACGTTCATGTCGGCTCGAGCCATCTGCGCGAGATCTCCTTCTCGGTGGTGGGCTCCGTCAGCGGAGACCCCCAGCCCCAGACGTTGGCTATCCAGCTCGCCCGGCCGCTCAACGGCATCGACGGGATCCTCGCCAACCTCCGGCTCGTTCTGGCCTTCGTGGGCCTGGGCGGGATCGCCCTCGCGGCCGCCCTGGGCCGCCTCGCGGGTCGCCGCGTACTGGCGCCCCTGGCCGAGGTCGCCTCGGCCGCCCAGCACATCGGCGAGACCGACGACCTGAGCCGCCGCATCCGGGTGCACGCCGACGACGAGGTCGGACAGCTGGCGACGCGCTTTAACTCGATGCTCGATCGCCTCGAGGGCTCGCGCGTCGCCCTGGACGAGTCCGTGCGCGCCCAGCGCCAGCTCGTCGCCGACGCCTCCCACGAGCTGCGCACCCCCGTGACCAGCCTGCGGACCAACATCGAGGTCCTGCTCGAGAATCCCGAGCTCGAGGCCGAGGACCGCCGGCGCCTGCTCGCCGACGTGGTCGAACAGAGCGAGGAGCTGACCGCCCTGGTCTCTGACCTGATCGAGCTCGCCCGCGGCGACGAGCCCGGCTTCGCCACCGAGGACGTGCGTCTGGACGGCGTCGCGGCCGAGTCGCTGGCCCGCGCGCGGCGCAACGCGCCCGGGATCTCGTTCACCGCCTCCCTGGCCCCGGTGAGCATGGACGGGGTCGCGGCACGGCTGGAGCGGGCGATCAACAACTTGCTCGACAACGCCGCCCGCCACTCGCCCCCCGGCGGGACGGTCGAGCTGATCGTCGACGCCGACGGTGTGCGGGTGCGCGACCACGGCCCGGGCATCGTTCCCGATGACCTCCCCTACGTGTTCGATCGCTTCTTCCGGGGCACCAACGCCCGCGGCCGCCACGGCAGTGGGCTCGGACTTGCAATCGTGCGTCAGGTCACCGAGCAACACGGCGGCACGGCCTCGGCTGCCAACGCGCCGGACGGCGGCGCGTTGTTCACGCTGCACCTCCCGGTCAGCGCCGCGGCCGACGGTGCCACCCCCGAAGAGGTCCACGCGCCCACCGGCTGACCGCTCAGGCGCGGGCCGAGCGGGTCGC
>JBOGYN010000494.1:0-1606 GCA_050696855.1 Solirubrobacteraceae bacterium
GCCAGACCTGATCACGACCAGCCAGAAGCTGCAACGACAGGAGCATTGCGATGATCTCGAACACGTGGGTCGCGCCGCCGGTGGGCAGCGGCAGCGCCGGGACTCCGAGCAGGAACACGAACAGGACCGCGAAGCTCTTGGCTCCAAAGGTCTCGATCAGGCTGCCGAGCGTCTTCTCGCCCTCGGCGCCGAGCCAGTGCTCGATCTCGGCGCTGATTCGAGGGCGCTCA
This sequence comes from Solirubrobacteraceae bacterium, assembly GCA_050696855.1. Classification (GTDB taxonomy): domain Bacteria; phylum Actinomycetota; class Thermoleophilia; order Solirubrobacterales; family Solirubrobacteraceae; genus Palsa-465. The sequence goes on from JBOGYN010000494.1 coordinate 231, forward strand.
GCCATCAGCCCATTGAACCCGACCCGGCCTTCACGTGCCGGGCGGGAACACGTAGCTCGCGTGCGGCGGAACCCGAGGTCCCACTTCGATGACGATTTCGTCGTGCGCCGCCAACCGCACACCGTCCGGAGGCCCGCGGCGGGGGCGCCCGGCAACGAAGACGCGCACGGGGTCACCCGCCGGCGCTCGGAACGACGCCGCCCGGCGCCGGGAGAGTGGCTCGCCCCAAGCCCGGAAGACGTCGCCCAGCGTCAGCCGCGCCCGGGGGCGCACCAGGATGACGCCGGTCGGTTCGAGCGTGACCAGAGCGCCGTAGCAGCGCGCGCGAGCAATCCGGCCCGCCACCCTGCTGACCGGTCCGCGCACGCCGATCCCGGCGCCCAGCACCACGACCCGGTTGGCGGCAAACAGCTCGACATGGACGCCACGCCGCGCCCCCAGCCCCGGCCGGCAGGCACCGATCACCGGTCCGCGAGCCGGAGGGTGAAAACGCAGTCCGGGCCCGATCGGACGCGCTTCACGCAGCAGCGCGGCCGGGATCCCGGTGGCGGCCGGCGAACCGGCTCCGCTGCCACATCCGTACAGGACGGCGAGGGCCCCGACCAGCGCCGCGAGCGTCCACGCGCGCTCGTTCACGCGCGGGACTCTAGCCTCCCAGCCATGCCGAGTGCCCCCATGTGGCAGCGCTTCGCGCTCTCGCTGTTCGTCGCGGCGGCGCTGGTGGTGGCGATGGTGCTCTACGTCAACGGCCACAACACGGACTCGCCCACCTCCACCAACCCGGCGGCCGCCGTTCAGGCCAACCGGGACGCGGAGATCCTGATCGCCCAGGACCAGGCCCCGCATTCGGGGTCCCTGGTCCGCGGCCAGTCCCCGGCGGCCGGCCTGGAGCGGTCCGTGCACGCGCAGATGGCCGCGCAGATCAAGGCCGGCAGCATCGACGGACCGCTGCACCGGGCCCGCTGTCACCCGGTCAGATCAACGCCGGGGCCGCGGCGGGCTTTCTCCTGCTCGATCGTCGCCGGGGGTGTGACCTACCCCTTCCTCGGAGTGGTCGATACCACCGACCGGCGGATCACCTATTGCAAGCGCGATCAGCCGCCGGTGGCATCACACGACATTCCGGTCAGCGCCCGCTGCCGGGCCTGATCGGCCGTACGGGAGGCACTAGGTCTCACGCCGGGTCTCGCCGGGCGTCTCTCGGTCGGCCACGGCCTGGCGTTCGGTCGGGGGCTCGCCCCCGCCGGCGACGCGGTCGCGCTCATCCACCCGCTCGCCGTCGGCGACGCGGTCGCGCTCATCCACCCGCTCACGATGACGGTCGTGCTCGTGTTCCGCGAGCGCCCCGGCGCCCGCTCCGGCCGCCGCACCGGTCC
>JBOGYN010000495.1:0-3621 GCA_050696855.1 Solirubrobacteraceae bacterium
ACGTCGATCACGGTTTGGAGTTCGCGGTCGCGGCCGACGAACGGGGCCTCCAGCCCGGCTCCGCGCCGCGCGCCGCCCGCCCCGGCGACGACCCGCAGCGCCGTCCACGCCCGAACCGGCCGATCACGACCCTTGACCTGATGCTCGCCGGTGTCCTCATAAGCGATCGCCGCCTCCGACGCCCGCCGGGTCACGTCATCGACCAGCACCGTCCCGGGCGCCGCGATCGACTGCAGCCGCGACGCCGTATTGACCGTGTCCCCGAGCACCATCCCCTCGCCCTCAGCCCCGACCTCGACCGCGGCTGAGCCGGTCAGCACCCCGGCCCGCACCCGCAGCTCGGGCATTCCCACCTCCTCACCCAGCAACGTCACCGCCTGCGTCAACGCCAGCGCCGCCCGGACTGAGCGTTCGGCGTCATCCTCGCGTGCGACCGGCGTGCCCCAGACCGCCATCACCGCATCCCCGATGAACTTCTCCACCGTCCCGCCATAACGCTCGATCAGCGTCCGGCAGCGCTCGAAGTACTCCGACAAAAGCTCGCGAACCTCCTCCGGGTCACGATGCTCAGACAGCGTCGTGAACCCGACCAGATCCGCGAACAACACCGACACCAACCGCCGCTCAGAAACGATCGTGGCCGGCGCGCCCCGGGTCGCCGACGCCGGCGCGGGGCCGGGACTCGACCTCAGCGTCATCCCGCAGGCCGGGCAGAACCGGCTGCCGGGTGGGTGTTCCGCGCCGCAGCCGGGGCACACCGGCCGCTGCGGCGCGCCGCATTGGGCACAGAAGCGATCGCCCGATCGCAGCTCGGTGCCGCACGCTGAGCAGACGGTCAAGCGGCGATCTCCGCTGCGTCAGTGCGCGCGCGCTGCAACCAGGGCGCGGCGCCGAGGCGCTCGAAAGTCGTCGTCGCCTCGGCCAGCAGCGGCGCGGCTTCGTCGTCGCGGTCAGCGCAGCGCAGCAGCTCGGCCTGCTCGACCAGCACCTGAGCAAGGAAGAAGGCCGCGCCGATCTCGCGCAGGTGCCGCTCGGCCGTGATCATTGCCTCCTCGGCCGTGCGCAGATCGCCCCGGCGTTGGGCCAGCAGCCCGGCAAAGCGCGCCGCGCTGGCCCGCAGCAGCGGTGAGCGCATCGACGGTGGTAGCTCGGCCACAAAGGTGACCAGGCGCTCGACGGTGGCCTCGTCGCCGAGCGCGAGAGCGGCGTGGCCCGCCTCGATGTAGGCCTCGCGCCGGTCCTCGTTGGCGGTTTCGACACCCGAGACGGCGACGGGCAACGCGGCCTCGAGTGCCTCGGCCGGCCGCCCAAACGCGTTCAGGGCGATCGCTTGGGCCACCACCGGCGCGCGGCCGAACTCGCGGTTGGCAGTTTCGACCCCCTCGGCCTCGCGCAGAGTCTCGGCCAGGACCTCGAGGTCGCCCCGGCCGGCTTGTATCCGGGCCCGGGCGGGCAGCGAGGCCAAGGCGAGCAGCTCGCCACCGGCGCTGTTGGCTCGGAAGGCGGCCGCCGCGTCCCAATCACCCTGCCCCACCGCAGCGGTCACGACCATCACGTTAAGCAGTTCTTCGAAGAAGCGGTCGCCCCGGGCCTTGGCGAGAGCAACACCCGTCTCGGCCCACTCCCGAGCCTCGGCATAGCGCTCATCCTGGAGGTGGTTGTCGCCGAGGTTGTTGTAGGTCCGAAGCGCCTCGACGGTGAGGTCGTGCTCGAGGGCCAGTTTCAGGGCCCGCTCGCTCAGGGCCATCGACTCCTCGACGCGTCCGTGGCGCCCGCGGACATAGGACAGAGCCTGCAGGGCGCGAACCACCGTCTCCCACTCGCGCAGCGGCTCGCCGATCGTCAAGGCCTGATCGGAGGCCTGCAAGGCGCCGTCGAAGTCGCCGGCCTGGCCGAGGAGCTGGGCCAGGGCGGCCAGCGCCGCCGCGGTCTCAGGCCGACCCTCGGGGAGGGCGGCGACCGCCTGGCTTACCACCTCGATCGCCTCGGTCAGCCGGTCCTGGGCGTAGAGCGTCTGACCGATCACCACCGAGGAACGCGCCGCCGCGGCGCTGTCGCCGAGGGTCTCGAACAGCTCGACCGCCGCCGCCAGGCGTTCGTGGGCGGCGTCGTACTCACCGTTGAGTCGCGCGGCCTGGCCCGCCCGGTGCAGCAACCCGGCGCGCTGGGGGTCGTCATCGGCGAGCTCGGCCGCCCGGTCAAAGGCGTGGCGGGCCTCGGCGCCGAGCGCCAGCGACAGCGCCCGCTCGCCGGCGTCGGCCAGCGTCTGGCAGGCGGCGGCGCGAATTCGGGGAGCGTCGGCCGCCTCGGGGTCGGCCGCGGCGGCGTCGAGGAAATGAGCGGCGAGGATCTCGGCCAGCTCCGGCGCTGCCTCCCCCCAGGCCTCCTGGAGGTAGCGGGCGGCCGCCAGGTGACGGTTCTTGCGGTCCCGGCGCGACAACGTCCCGTAGGCCGTGGTGCGCAGCAGCGCCTGGAGGAAGTGATACTGCCCGCGCTCGGAAGACAGCCGATCGTCGTTGAAACCGAGGACCTGCTTGTCGACCAGGCCATCCAGGATCGCGACCACCCGCTCCGGCGGGCGCTCGCCGAGCGCGGCCACCCCGGCCGGGGTGAACGACTGCCCGAATACCGCGCCATCCTGGAGGATCGCCCGTTCGGCGGCGGTCAGCCCGTCGAGGCGAGCGGCGGCGAGCGCATGGAGGGTCTCGGGCACGTCGAGCTCGCCGACGTCGCCGGTCACCTGATAGCGATTTCCCTCCTGGGTCAGCAGTCCGCGGTCCAGGAGCATCCGCACCGTCTCGACCGCATAGAGCGGGATCCCCTCGGCGCGGGCCAGCACGCGCGCGGCCAGTTCTTCGGGCAAGCCCGGGGCCAGCCCTTCGAACAGCTCGCGCATCGCCGCATCGGGGAGCAAACCCAGCGCGATCGCCTCCTGCGTCCAGGCCGGACGGGTCTCCAGCAGCTCGGGACGACCCAGGGCGAGGACGAACAGGGGCCGTTCGGCCGACCAATCGAGCAGGTAGTCGATGAACTCGAGCAGGCCGCTGTCGGCCCACTGGAGGTCCTCGAACACGAGCACCACCGGGGCCTGCTCGGACATCCGCTCAAAGAACAGGCGCCAGCCGCTGAATAGGTCAGCACGGTCAGAGGCGGTGCGCTGCTCGAGCCCAAGCAGGTGCGCGAGGCGGGGTTCCACGAGCCGACCCTCGCGCTCGTCGGGTACCCAGCGGGCCACCGCCTCGCTGAGCTTGGACCGCGACGACTCGGCTCCCTCTTCCTCGGAGATCCAGGCGCGCGCGCGGACCATCTCGGCCAGCGCCCAGTAGGCGACCCCGTCGCCATAGGACAGACAGCGACCCTGATGCCAGCTGACCAAGCGCTCGACGCCGTCCATGTACTTGAAGAACTCCCACAGCAGCCGCGACTTGCCGGTCCCGGCGTCGCCGACCACGGTGACCAGCCGAGCGTGGCGGTTGCTCGCCGAGGCCTCGAACACGTCGATCACGGTTTGGAGTTCGCGGTCGCGGCCGACGAACGGGGCCTCCAGCCCGGCTCCGCGCCGCGCGCCGCCCGCCCCGGCGACGACCCGCAGCGCCGTCCACGCCCGAACCGGCCGATCAC
>JBOGYN010000496.1:0-3260 GCA_050696855.1 Solirubrobacteraceae bacterium
ACCAGGCTCAGCTCTCGCCGGTGCAGACGCGTGAGGATCTCGACCAGACCCGGGACGTCGAGCACGTCGCGCAGGCACTCGCGGTAGGTCTCCAGCACGACCGGGAAGTCGCCGTACTTCTTGGCCACCTCGAGCAGGGACTGCGACTTCAGCCGCTGCTGCCACAGGGGGGTGCGCCGGCCGGGTCGCGCCCGGGGGATCAGCAGCGAGCGGGCGGCGTTCTCGCGAAAGCGGGCCCCGAACAGCGCGGAGGCGCCGAGCTCGGCGACCACGCGATCCTCGATCTCATCAGGCTCGAGCATGAACATATCGGCGAGGCGGGCGGGATCCAATTCCTCCGCGTCGGGGAGGTGGACGATGATCCCGTCGTCGGAGTAGATCGCGTCCGATTCGAGCCCCAGCTCGTCGCGGATGCGGGCGCTCAGGGCGAGCGACCAGGCGGCGTGGACGCGGCCCCCGAACGGGCTGAGCAGGCACACCCGCCAATCGCCGATCTCATCGCGGAAGCGCTCGACCACGATCGTCCGGTCCGACGGGATCACGCGGGTGGCGGCCCGCTGTTCGGACAGGAACGCGACCAAGTTGAGCGCCGCGCGGCGGTCGAGGTCATAGTCGCGCTCGAGCGTCTTCGGTGACTGGTCCACGGCCCAGCGAGAGAAGGCGCCGATCGCCTCGCCGAGCTCGCGGGGACGCCCCATCGTGTCGCCCTTCCAGAACGGGACCGCGCCGGGCAGCCCGGGCGCCGGGGTGACGATCACCCGATCGCGACCGATCTCCTCGATCCGCCAGGTGCTGGCGCCGAGCAGGAAGGTCTGGCCAGGACGGGCCTCGTAAACCATCTCCTCGTCGAGCTCGCCGACGCGCCGGCCGTCGGGCAGGGTGACCGCGTAGAGACCACGATCGGGGATCGTGCCGGCGTTGGTGACCGCGAGCTGACGGGCGCCCGGGCGAGCTCTCAGAGTGCCGGCCACCCGGTCCCAGACAATCCGGGGACGCAGCTCGGAGAACTCCGAAGACGGGTAGCGGCCATCGAGCATGTCGAGCACGTTCTCGAACTGCGTACGGGGCAGCTCGGCGTAGGTGTAGGTGCGGGTGACGAGCGCAAACAGGTCATCGACGTTGACCGGCTCATCCTGCGCCGCGGCGGCCGCCACGGCGACGATCTGCTGGGCGAGCACGTCGAGCGCGTTGCGCGGAACCACGGTGTTCTCGATCAGCGCCTCGCGCATCCGCCGGGCCACTACCGCGCACTCGAGCAGGTCACCTCGGAACTTGGGGAAGATGCGACCGCGACTGACGTCCCCGACCGAGTGGCCGGCGCGCCCAATGCGCTGCAGACCGCGAGCCACCGACTTGGGCGACTCGACCTGGATCACGAGGTCCACGGCGCCCATGTCGATCCCCAGCTCGAGGCTCGACGTAGCGACCAGGCACGGCAGCTCTCCCGCCTTCAACAGCTCCTCGACGACCGTGCGCTCCTCGCGCGCCAGCGAGCCATGATGGCTGCGGGCGATCTCGGCCTCCGCGAGGTCATTCAGGCGCAGGGCGAGGCGCTCGGCGGCGCGGCGGTTGTTGACGAACAGGATCGTCGACTTGTGAGCGCGAATCAGCTCGAGCAGCTCGGGGTAGATGGCCGGCCAGATCGAGCGCCGGGTGGCCTCGGTCCCGCCGACCAGGGGATCAAAATCAATTCGGTCCCCACCCACCCCCTGGTCGGGCTCGACCATCGACTCAACCGGGACGTGGATCTTGAGGTCGAGCTCCTTGCGTACCCCGGTGTCGACGATCCGACAGGTCCGCTGCGGGCCGACCATGAACCGCCCGACCTCCTCGAGGGGGTTCTGGGTCGCCGACAGGCCGATGCGCTGCACGTCGCGGCCGGCCGCCGCGCTGAGCCGCTCGAGCGTCAGTGCGAGGTGGGCGCCGCGCTTGGTCGCAGCCACGGCATGGATCTCGTCGACGATCACCCAGCGCGCTCCGGCAAAGATCTGTTGGGCGCGCCCCGTCAGCATCAGGTACAGCGACTCAGGGGTGGTGATGAGGATGTCGGGCGCCGCGCGGAGCATCCGCTGGCGCTCGCGCTGGGGGGTATCCCCGGTTCGCACCGCGACCTCGAGATCGGCGCCGATCCCGCGCAGCGGCGTGCGCAGGTTGCGATCGATGTCGTAGGAGAGGGCCTTCAAGGGCGAGACATAGACCAGGCTGGTGGTGCGCTGCTTGGGATCTTCAGGCCGGTTGCGGTCGTTGGCGAGCTGATCGATCGCGTACAGGAACGCGGCCAGTGTCTTGCCCGACCCGGTGGGGGCTGAGATGAGGACGTGCTCGCCCGAGGCGATGGCCGGCCAGGCCTGGGTCTGAGCGGCGGTCGGGGCGGCGAAGGCACCCTCGAACCAGGCACGAGTACGCGGACTGAAAGCATCGAGGGCCATGCCCCCTTGAGGCTACTGGGGGGTCATGAAGGCCACCCGAGTGCAGAGCCCCGCGGCACGTGAGAGGGTGGCGATCTTCCGGCCGGGCTGGACGGCCGGCCGGACTTCACTGAGCTGCGCCCCGGCGTGCGCACGCAAACGCTCGAAGTCGGCGACGATCACGGTCAGCCCCCAGAAGGCGGGCCCCGGGCTACCGGGCGCCTCGACCACCTCCATGATCGCGGGGCCGAGCCGGCGAAAGCCCTGACGTATCTCGGGCGAGGCCCGGCGGACGCGCCGAAACGGCAACCCGGCCTCCTCCAGCGCGCGAGCGGCGGCGTCGAAGTCGGGCGTGGTGATGACGACGTGGTCGATTCCAGTGGCCCCGTTGGGCTGGCTCTCAGACCGGGGAGCGGGCGGGGGTGCGGTCAGCGGTACCAGCGTCAGAGCATCCACGCCCGTGACCGCCCAGGCCGTGATGCCCTCACCGGCGGCGCCGAGCCGCAGTTCCACGTCCCCCAGGGCAATGTGATCCTGATCGTCGACCGAGAAGCCGAGCGCCCGCCACCGCTCGGGTGGGTCCCCGATGTCGAGGGCAGCGAGCGCCGGCTTCTCCATCCAGATCAGCCCATCAGCAGCACGAGCTTGCCGGGCCCGTGACCGTCCTCGCCGACCCGGTGGGCCTCGGCGATCTCCTCGAGCCCGAACGTCTGCGCGACCGGAAGGGTGAACTTCCCGGCCTCAATCGGCTCCGCGATCTCGCTCAGAGCGTGGACCGCACGCTCGGCGCCCATGCCGCCGCTGAACGCTACGCCCGTCTCCTGGGCGCCCTGATAATCCGCGATCGTGATC
>JBOGYN010000497.1:0-2145 GCA_050696855.1 Solirubrobacteraceae bacterium
GAGTTGCATGCGCTTCGGTGCCGTCTGGACGAGATCGACGACGGCATGCCGCCGGTGGAGGCCAAGTCATGACGACCGTCGCCAAAACCCCGCACGTGGTGTTCGACCACGAGCCGCACCGCAGCGACTTCGTCCACTTCTCAGACGGCAGTGGCCTGGTCCCGGCGCTCGTGTTGAGCGTCGACCGGGAGGCCGGAACCGTGGAGCTCTCCCCGCGCACGTACGGCGTGCCGGTGACCACGGCGACGTACACGGTCGACCCTGACGACATGGGCGGGTGGTGACGATGCCGATGCCGTTCCCGCGTTTCCTGGCGTACCTGATCGCCGGCTTGATCCTGTCCGCCGCGATGTGCCTTGATGTGACGTGCCTCGGCGCCGTGCTGACCGGGGGGCGGTTCTGATGCTCGCCGAGAAGACGACGCTCTACTCCAAGCTGGCCCAGGTGGTTGGCGAGGTCGGCTACGTCGCCAAGGACGGCAAGAACGACTTCCAGAACTACCGCTACACCAGCGCCGAAGCGCTGCTGGCGGCCATCCGCGGCCCGCTGAGCTCCCGCGGGGTCATCCTCATGCCGTCGCTCGTCGACATCGGGGAGCGGGAGTACACGACATCGAAGGGCAAGGCGAGCATCATCACCACCGCTCGCGTCCGGTTCACGTTCGTGGACGGCGAGAGCGGCGAGACGCACGCGTGCGAGTGGGCCGGCCAGGGCGATGACCCGGCCGACAAGGGGCTGGGGAAGGCGTACACGAACGCGATCAAGACGTTCCTGCGCGAGCAGTTCCTGATCCCGACCGGAGATGACCCGGAGGCCGACTCCTCAACGGACTCGCGCGCCGCCGATCGCTCTCCGGGCCCGAAGCTCGCCACCGCCGCGGACGTCAAGGAGATGACCAAGGCCGCTGATGGCCTGTCGACCGAGAGCGTCAAGCTCGCGCTCGCCGCGTGCGGCATCAACGGCGTCTCGGCCTACAACAAGGTGCCGGCCGACAAGGTGACCGCGTTCGTCACGGCGCTCGCCGGAATGGAGGCGACAGCATGACCACCGTCTACCAACGGCCGTACGCCGAGCGCGACGGCTCCGAGTTCCAGGAGTACGAGGGCCTCACCGTCGAATACCGCGACGCCTCGCACCGCTACTGGCTGCACCACGGCGAGGGGCGCGTCGCCGCGGTCAGTGTGACCTCGGTGCTGAAGGAGGTGCTCGACAAGCCCGCGCTGCTCGCATGGGCGGAGGCGTGCGGTGCCGCGGGCGCCGCGCAGCTCGCCGCTGCGGGCGAACTCGACGGCGTCCTGCCCTCCGAGGCGATCGACCGGGTGCGGCTCCACAAGCTCGGGATGGACGCCAAGCGCGACGCCGGCGCGGACCGCGGAACCGCCGTGCACAACGTGCTCGAACTCTGGGCGCGCGAGCACGAGGTCCCGGATCTCGCGGACTTCCCCGCGGAGGTCCGCGGCTACGTGCAGGGCCTCTGCGCATGGCTGCTTGCGACCCGCCCACAGCCGTCCAGCATGGAGCGGTTCGTCGGCTCGGTCACCCACACGTACGCGGGACGACTCGACCTCCGGGCCACGTTGGACGGCCGGGATTGCATCGTCGACCTGAAGACCAACCCGAGGGGCCGGGTGTACGACGAGGCGCACCTCCAGAGCCGCGCGTACGCGCTGGCTGACGTCGAGTGCGGCTCCGAGCCCCCGGAGGGGATCGTGATCGTCGCGGTCGGCGAGCACGGCGGCTTTGAGATGGTGGAGTGCGAGGCGGAGGCCGGGGACTGGCTGAACGTCTTGGGCACCTACCGGTCGCTGTCGCGGCTGCGGAGCGCCCGGTCGGCGCGCGAGCGACTCGCCAAGGCGGCCGCGTGACCGACCTAACGCAGCCGAGCGCCGTCATGGCGCGCCTCGCCGAGATCGAGAACGACCTTGCAGTCCGCCAGAACGTGCTTGAGAGCGCGGGCATGGCGTGGTTCAGGGCCAAGCGTGACCGCGAGAAGGCGCGGGCGACCGCGTTCCTGTCGGCTGACGGCACGGTGGCGGAGCGCTCGGCGGTCGCTGACGAGAAGACAGCCATCGATGGCAGGGATGAGGAGGCCGAGTGGGAAGCGATCAAGGCCGTCGTGCGGGTGTTGGAGACGCGGGCGTCGAT
>JBOGYN010000498.1:0-5521 GCA_050696855.1 Solirubrobacteraceae bacterium
TAACCCGCGCCATGCGCATACTATACACACAGCCGGGAAGTCTGGCCACGCTCAGACGCAACCCGCGTCCTGTGGGATGAGCGCGGTGTGCGGAAAGCAGGGACCGTCGCCGGGTCGGGTGTTCCGGCGATCGGGTCACGCCGGTCGGCCGGCGAGCTTGGCTTTCGTTCCAGGAGCCCGCCCGCCGCCGCCGCCCACGGAGCAACGCGATGCTCACGAGGACGCTCGCCGAAGAATGCCCGTCTCCGCCTCTGGTCAATTCGCTCGGTGGCTGCGGCTGGTTCCGGCCCGGCGCCCTCGATGCGCCATTGGTTCCAGATCCTCGACGCCATGCCCTCCCGAGCGGACATCCTCGGGCCAGGTGTGCGCGTCTACGCCGTCCAGCGAAAGCCCGTGGCCTCGGGGCGCGGCGCCAGCGGGCTGGCCGGCAGGCCGCCCGGCGGGTCGTCCTGGTTGTACGCGCTCGGCGCCACATCGTTGGGGGCGTCGGCGTGGAACAGCGCGGCCAGCAGCTCGATCTGCCCGCGGCCGACGCCCAGCTCCCCCATCCCGCCGCCGTACATCGGTCGCCGCTCCCGCGCGCAGCGCGCGTACACCCCGAACAGCGCCCGCACGCTGCCGATGCGAGACGGCTTGACGTTCACCACGCGCGCCGGAAGCGGCGTCGCGCCGATGTCCTCGGCGCCGCGGATCGGCGCGTCGTAGGAGACGCGCTCGACGTGAGCGCCGAGCCGCCGCGCGATCTCGGGCAGGTCGTGCGGATCCTCCAGGTACGCGTCCGGGAACGCCGCGAGCACACGGTCGTACAGCACGCCCAGCGCCTCCGGATCCTTCACCTCGAAGCCGTACTGGCCTTTGAAGTCGATCGTGTCGACCGCGCCGGTCGCCGCGACCGCATCGACGAGCGCGGGCGACCAGGTCGCCTCCGCGTCGAGCTTGAAGCGCACGCCCGGCGAGCGGGCGAGCCGCTGGCGCACGGGCTCGATCGAGGGCTGCTCGCCGAGGCCGAGCGAGTTGACGAAGCGCACCGGCCGCGCTTCGAGACCGAGCACGTCGTGCAGGGCACGGCCGGCCTGGCGCAACGCGAGGTCCAGCGCCGCCGACTCGAACGCCCAGTTGCGATAGCGCCGGGCCGCCTCCCACTCCGGCGGCTTGGGCCACGGATCGAGCGTCGCGAGGTGGTCGCAGAAGCCGCCAAGCGTCCACTCGCCCGCGAGCGGCAGGGCGGGCTGCGTCTCGTGCAGCGAGCTGCCGTCCTCGACGTGGACCGAGACGTCCTCCCCGAGCCCGTAGGCACCGGCGCCGACCAGCCGCACGTGCGTCGTCACGCGCTCGAACTCCTGGGCGAGGACGGCGTGCAGCCGGTCGTACTCACACCCCTCGATGACGAGCACCAACCCGGCAAGCCGCGACCACAACGACTCACCATTGGTCGCTGCGCTCCCGGGTTTCACGGGCGCCATCGTCTCATCAGACCGGCTCTCACTGACTGCGGCACTATGCCACGTGCTTCAGGTCGCATACTGCGGGCGGCCTCGGTCCCAGACCTTCATCTAGCTCGGACTAGATCTTCGTACTCCCAAGCCCTTTGGCATTAGCCGAAGGTCTCTTAGATGATGCCCGTTCGTCCCTTCGGCATTGGCGCGTTGCCGGCTGGCTTCTTCAATGACGGCCGCCGTCGCATCTGGAGTGCGGCCGCGGAGCATGGTCTGTTTGTCATCGCACCGCTGGCTGTCTCGGTACTGGTTCTTCACCAAGCCGTTGCTGCGCATGCCTTTGCGGTTGATTTCTCTCACGGTCCCTGGATCGCGGGTGGTCGCGTGCTGGCCGGGTTGACTCCGTACGCGGACCAGCATTCGGCTGTGGTCAGGGATGGCTCGGCGTTTGTGTATCCGGCCGTGGGGGCGGTCTTCTCGGTGCCGTTTTCGCTCTTACCCCAAGTTCCCGCGTCGATTCTGTTTGCGGTTCTATGTACGGGAGCGGTAATCATGACGCTCCGGTGGTTTGGCGTACGTGACTGGAAGGTCTGCGGGGCCGTCTTCCTATGGCCGGCGGTGACGTCGGGATTGCAGACCGCAAATTTGACCCTGGTGCTGGTGTTCGGCGTGGCTGCGGCCTGGCGGTATCGCGACCGTGCGCTTGTTACCGGCGCACTCATCGCGCTCCTGGTATCGATCAAGCTGTTTGTGTGGCCCTTGGCGTTCTGGTTGCTGGCTACCCGCCGCTATCGGGCGTTCGCCTGGTGCGCGTTGTCGGCTTTGGCGCTGAACCTGGTCGCGTGGGCAATCGTCGGCTTTGACCAGATCTCGCGGTATCTACGGCTGATGCACGCAGTGACAAGGTTCGTCAACCATCAGGGATACGGCGTGATGACGCTGGCCGGCGGAAACTCAAGTCCGGTTGCCTACGCGATAGCTCTCGCCCTGGCGTCAATCCTGATCGGCCTGGCCATGAAATTTGGCCGGCGCCAAGAGCGCTCGGCGTTCGCTCTCTGCACTCTGGCCTGCCTGGTCGCCAGTCCGCTGGTCTGGCTTCACTACTTCTCGCTGCTCATGGTCCCGCTCGCGCTCGCAAGACCCCGCATCTCAGCCTGGTGGCTGTTGCCCGTACTGCTGTGGTTCCCGATCACAGCGCCGAGCCTCTGGCAAGTAACAGTCGTATTGATCGTGGCAGGCAGCGTCACGTCGCTCGCCCTCCAAACACCGGAGACGAGGCGTCGAGTTTCCTTCCGGCGCGCGGCCGGCGAGGGAGTTGCGAGCGACGGCTCAAGCACTTCGGCGCCGGGGTCGATAGCTCTTCCGTAACGATGTCCCAGAATCTCGTCGTCGAGGCCGTAGCGCCAACGCCCGGGCGGGTGATTCGCCGCCTCGTCTCCCCACGCCGCCACGGCGATATCGGGGTGTACAACATCCGCCCCCTGCTGTGGCTCCTGCGCGCAGTCAGCGTGCTGTTGCTCCTCTTCTGCGTCGCCATCCTGATCCAGGTGTCAAAGGCGGCCCCACAAGCACCACGCGGCGGCCCGGCCCTGATCGGAGTGTTCGGCGTCCTGGTGGCAATAGCGATGCTCTTCTGGAGTATCAGAGCCGGGGTACATGTGACCCCCGAAGGCATCCATAGCGTGACCTTCTCGACCAAGCCCGCGGTCATCCCGTGGTCGGAGTTCGACCACTTCGAATATGCCCCTTTCAACGGCCGACACCGAATCGACCTGGTCGCGCCCGACGGATCCCGCAGGCCAATGCGAATCCTGACCTTCTGGCCTTATCACGCGAACAAGCTCGGCCGAGCCTACTGCGCGGCCCTCAACGCGGACGCGGCACCGAGGGCGGTCACCCAGCGCGGAACAAGCGCGACTTAGCGGTCGATCAATCGACACCGCGGGTCGCGAGTTGCGGTGGACCAGGGGCGCCAGCATCCCGCCATGGGACGTCCAGGAGCGACCGCTCGCCTGCACCCCTCAGTGCCGGCTGGACGTTTGGTCGATGGCGATCAGACGCCAGATTCAACGCATCGCCGAATCAAGGCCCCGGGCACGCCGATCGATAACTGGCCTACCGGAACGGAATCCCCGACCGGACCGCCGATGGCAGCAGACAGCACATCGGACCGGTGACGACCACGGATAGGAGTTGATGAGTAATGCTTCGCGGATTGAAGAAGAAGCGCGTCCTCGCTGCGCTTGGTTTGGTGGCAATGTTGACAGTGACAGGAGTCGCGTTTGCTTACTTCAGCGCGAGCGGCGCGGGCTCGGGCAACGCCCAGGTCGGTACGAGCACGGCGCTAACGATCAACCCCACGATCACTCCCGGCGCCGGCGGAATCGTCCCCGGCGGTAATCCGGCATCGATCTCCTTGACGGTGAACAACGGCGGTAGCGGCAAGCAGAACGTCGGCACCGTGACGATGACCGGTGTGCAGGCATACAGCGACGCCGCCCACACCACCAACATCACCGGCAGCGGCGCCGGCAAGTGCGACACGACGCAATTCTCGATGACCCCGGTCGCCGAGAACCAGCAAGTGCCGACCGGTGGCCCGACCGCGCTCGCGAACAACGGCAGCCTCGTGTTCGCGGACTCCGGCTCCAACCAGGACGGGTGCAAGGGCGCCTACCTGGTCGCGAGCTTCACCAGCAACTAGTCCCGACAAGCCGCGGCGGGTGGAGGTAACGCTTCCGAGCCAGCCTCCACCCGCGCGGCGAGCGTCGGCTTCTAGCCGACGCACCGGAAAGGCGAATGCGGTCAAGCCATGAAGGTAAGCCTTATCAGCGCGGCGGGTATCACCAAGCGAGCGCTGCCGGCCACGGCAGCTGCGACATTGGCGGCACTCTCGGTGGGCGCAGTCGCGGGATACTCCGCGGGCTCCGCACACCACGTGACCCCCAAGCGAGGGTTCTCGCTCAGGGTTGCGCCGGCGCCCGCCGCGGTCAGGGCCGGCTCCGCGGTCCGCTACCGGATCACGATTCACCGCCACCGTTTCGCTGGCCGGGTTACCCTCAGGATCTCGCCCCGGCCACCGTCTGGCACCAGGGCCAAATTCTCGCCGGCCAAGACCCGCCGGTCGAGCTCGACGCTCACGATCCTGACCGGCCGGCAGATGCTCCCCGGCGCCTACCGCATCCACCTGCGCGCCAAGGGCGGCAAGCTGACCAGAAGCAGCTGGCTGACGTTGACGATCGCAGCGCCGCACAACGGCAGCCCGGGCCCCGGAACCGGGCGGGGAAACGTGACGCCCCCGCCGGTCACCGATGTCACGGCGCCGCCGGTCTCGCCCCCGCCGGTCACGCCCCCGCCGGTCTCGCCCCCGCCGGTCACGCCCCCGCCGTTCACGATCGCCGGGAACGTCGCCGGTCCGCTGCAACCAGGTGCGCCTCAGCCGATCAACCTTCAGATCACCAATCCGAATGCCTCCCCGTTGGTGGTCGAGAATCTGAGTGCGAGCGTTAGTGCCCTGAGCGCACCGAGGGCGACGGCATCGCTTCCGTGCACGTTGAGCGACTTCTCGGTGCAGGCGTTCTCGGGTCCCCTGCCGCTGACGATTCCGGCTTCCAGCACCAGGAGCCTGGCCGAGCTCGGAATTCCGGCCGCGCAGTGGCCCCAGCTCTCGCTCCTCGATCTCCCGACTGACCAGAATGGCTGTCAGGCGGCGTCACTGACGCTTGCCTACGGCGGGAACGCGACCGCCGGATGAGACTGCTGAGCCGCGGCCTCCCGCGCGTCCTGGTCGTGCTCGCGATCGTCCTCGCGAACGCGGGCACCGCGGTGGCGTACCTCTCGACCACCGGGAACGGCACCGCGCAGACGAGGGTGGCCACGATCGTCGCACCGTCCGCCGTGACCACATCGCAGGCTGGGGCGAACATCACCGTGAGCTGGAACGCCGCCACTCTGAGCTCAGGCTCGGCCGTGCAGGGTTACCAAGTCAGCCGCTCGGACGGCGCGAACGTATGTGGCAGTCCGACGCTCGTGACATCGCTGTCGTGCAGCGACACCGCGGTCCCGGCCGGCACCTACACCTACAC
>JBOGYN010000499.1:0-8032 GCA_050696855.1 Solirubrobacteraceae bacterium
CCCGGAGACCTTGCAGCTGACGTGCGCCGCCCCAGCCAGCGTCTGGATGGCCGAGCTCCAGGGCTCAAGCGCTCCGGTCGTGATGGCCGGCTTGGCAGCGTGATCGACGATGAAGGTCACCTCCGGCCGCCGGCCGACCAGCACCTGGGCGGCCGCCGCTTGGGCGGGTCGGATCAGTAACTCGCAGACCAGGCCCCGGTCCCCAATCGCCGCCGCCGCCCGACTTAGGGCGGGGCGAGTCAGCCAGCCCGGGTCGGGCTGGTCCTGCGCCATCGCCCGGATACCGCGGAGGAGGTGGCCGTGGGGATGAGCGAGCAGGCGGTCGAGTTGGCCCTCCGGATCGAGGGTTGCGCAGTCGATCCACCCGACGACGCCGGCGATCAGAGGCTCAGATCCGGCGACCTCGAGCAGGTGCTCGGTCTCGGCGAGGTCGGGCGCGGCCTGGACGACGACGGTCTGCGCGATTCCGTGGGGAACCACCGCGGCGGCGAGCTCGGCGGGACCGAAGCGGCGCCGGATGGAGGCGTGCTCGGGGACGTCCAGGAAAGGATACTGGCGCTGGCCCGGGTCCCAGAGATGATGGTGAGCGTCGACGATCTCGGATGTCGCGGACGAGGTCATGCGTCCGGCACTGGCAGCTCGGCGCCCAGCAGCCCCTCGGCCTTGAGCTCAGCCCACACCTCCGGCGCGACCGGCGTCTGAAAGGCGTGGGCATTGTCATCGACCTCCTGCACCGAGCGGGCCCCGACCAGCACCGAGACGACCGCCGGATGGCCGAGTGCGAACCGCAGCGCGGCGGCCGTGAGAGGCACTCCGTGGCGGGCGCACACCGCCTGCATACCGGCCGCGCGCCGGATCAGGTCCGGTGACGCGGGCCGGTAGTTGTACAGCGAGCCCGGTCCCGGTCGGGCCAGCAGTCCGCCGTGGAACGGTGCGGCGGCGATGACCCCTACTCCCCGCTCGAGACACGTCGGCAAGAGGTCGTCCAGCGCGCTCTGGTCGAGGAGGGTGTAACGCCCCGCGACGAGCACCAGGTCAAAGTCCAGTCGGCCGACCAGCCGAGTGAGCATCTCGGCCTGGTTCATGCCGACGCCGATCGCGCCGACCACACCCTCGGAGCGCAACTCGGCCAGGGTTGGATACCCGGTCGCGTAGACGTCGGGCTCGAAGGCGTCAGGGTCGTGGAGATACAGGATGTCGACGCGATCGAGTCCCAGGCGCTCCAGGCTCTCATGCAATGACCGCCGGATCCCGTCCCGCGAGAAATCCCAGACGCGCTTGAGCCGCGCATCGGTCGCAAAGCCTTCCGGGGACACGGTCTCTCCGCGCCGCAGGGGCCGCAGCAGGCGGCCGACCTTGGTCGAGACCACATATGAGTCCCGCGGTCGATCGCGCAGAGCCTGTCCGAGTCGGCGCTCGGACAGGCCCAACCCGTAATGAGGCGCGGTGTCCAGGTAGCGCAGCCCGAGCTCGAGCGCCCGGCTCACGGTCTGCTGCGCCTGCTCGGCGTCGACCGCCTCATACAGGCCCCCGATCGCCGCGGCACCGAAGGCCAGCGGCGACACGACCACCGGGCAGTGCGGGAGGGGGCGACCCGAGCTCACGCTCCGGGACGCAGCCGCAGTCCGGCCATCCCGCCGTCCACCTCGATCGTGGTGCCGGTCGTCGCCGAGGCCCGCGGGCTGGCCAGCGCGGCGATCGCCGCGGCGACCTCCTCGGCACTGACTAGCCGGCCGAGCGGCTGGCGCGCTTGCAGCGCAGCGCGCTCCTGTCCGGGGTCGGGCGCCGCGTCGAGCAGACGCTGGACCCACGGGGTGTCCGCGGTGCCCGGGTTGACGCAGTTGACGCGAATGCCCTCGCGGATGTGATCGGCGGCCATCGCCCGGGTGAGGGCGAGCACGGCCCCCTTGCTCGCTGAGTACAGCGCTCGTTGCGGGAGGCCCGCGGTGGCCGCGATCGAACACGTGTTGACGACGGCCGCGTGCGATGACCGGCGCAGGTGGGGCAGTGCCGCCCGGCTCATGCGCACGATGCCGAGTACGTTGACGTCGAACACCCGCCGCCAATCCTCCAGAGGGTTGTCCTCGATCGTACCCTGCGCGCCGACCCCGGCGTTGTTGACGAGGATGTCGAGCTGACCAAAGCGCTCGATGACGGCGGCGACCGCCGCCGCGGTCGAGCTCGAGTCGCGCACATCACCACTCAGACCAACGACCGGCGACGCGGTCGCGGTCGGGTCCAGGTCCAGCGCCGCCACTTGGGCGCCGTTCTCGGCCAGGAGGGTGGCGGCGGCGAGGCCGATGCCCGAGCCACCCCCTGTGACCAGGGCGACGAGGCCGTCAAACTCGCTCGCCATCAGCCCCGGCCCTCTGACGTGTGACCGGCCGCCGCCCAGGCGGCGCCCCCGGCATACTCGTACTCCGCGAGCGAGGCCTCGGTCATCTGCGCCCCCAGCCCGGGTGCGTCGGGAGCCAGGTAGCGCCCGTCCGCGACTCTCACCGGAGCCACGAAGTGCTCATGAAGATGGTCGACGTACTCGATGACGCGGCCGTCCCGGGAGCCGCTGACGGCGACGAAATCGAACATCGCCAGGTGCTGCACCATCTCGCATAACCCCAGGCCACCGGCGTGGGGACAGACCGGGACGCCGTACTTCGCGGCCAGCAGAAGGATCGCCACGTTCTCGTTGACACCGGCGACTCGGCAAGCGTCGAGGTTGATCACATCCACGCCGCCGGACTGGAGCAGTTGTTTGAACATCTGCTGGTTATGGGTGTGCTCGCCGGTCGCCACCTTCACCGGGGCGATGGCCGCGCGGATCCGGGCGTGGCCAAGCACATCATCCGGGGCGGTCGGCTCCTCGATCCAGTACGGATCGAACTCCGACAGGCGCTGCACCCAGGCGATGGCCTCGCCGACTCCCCACACCTGATTGGCATCGATCGCGATCCGGACATCGGGGCCGACCGCCGAGCGGGCAATCCGCAGACGGCGCCGGTCGTCATCGAGGTCCGCCCCAACCTTCAGCTTGATCTGCCCAAAGCCATCCGCGACGGCGCCACGGGCCAGCTCGGCCAACGTCTCATCCTCGTAGCCGAGCCAGCCCGGTGTGGTGGTATAGGCCGGGTAGCCCTGGGCCCGCAACTCGGCTTCACGGCGCCCGCGTCCGGCCGCGGCGCCGGTCAGGATGTCGAGCGCCTCTTCAGGCGTCAGTGCATCCGCGAGGTAGCGGAAGTCGATCAGCGCGACGAGGTCGCCGGGGTCGAGGTCGGCGAGCAGTTTCCACACCGGCTTACCGACCCGCTTGCCGTACAGGTCCCAGACGGCGTTGATCACGCCTCCGATCGCCATGTGTATGACGCCTTTGTCGGGCCCCAGCCAGCGCAACGGACTGCAGCCGGTCAGGCGGCGGGAAAAGGATCCGAGATCGGCGAGAACGTCATCGACCGGCAGGCCGCGCACGAGCGGCTCGAACGCTTTGACGGCGGCGACCTGGAGATCGGTCCCCTGGCCGATCGTGAACACCAGGCTGTGACCCTCCTGCTCGTCGCTGGTGCGCACGACCACGTAGGCGGCCGAGTAGTCGGGCTCGGGGTTCATCGCATCAGAGCCGGTCAGCAGCGTCGAGGTTGGAAAGCGAACGTCGCGCACGTCGAGTCCGATGATCGCCTCGGTCATCCGGCCCTCCTGCTCGGCTCCACTGAGGTCGTCAACTTGGCCCGGGAGCTCTCCCGGATGCGAAGTGACGGCGACAGGGTGACCGTCCGGGCCGCACCGGCGTAACCCTCGATCCGGCTCCGCAGCAGCCGGCCGGTTTCAACACCCAGGTCATAGGTGGGCTGAGCGACGGTCGTCAGGGCCGGGCTCAGCAGGGTCGCCCAGGACATCTCATCGAAGCCGATGACCGCGATCTCGACCGGGATCCGAAGGCCCGCCTCGGCGATCGCGTGCAGCGCCCCGATCGTCATCAAGTTGTTGGCGACGAACACGGCATCGGGCGATGTCTCGCCCGCCAACAGCTCTTGCATGGCCTGGCGCCCACCGCTCTCACGAAAGTTCGCCACTCGCACCAGCGACTCGTCGACGGCCAAGCCGGCGAGCTGCAGCGCAGCCCGGTAGCCGGCGTAGCGGGCCGCGCCGGTCGTCTTCTCCAGGGGGCCGGTGATGCAGGCGATTCGGTCATGGCCGCCATCGATCAGGTGTCCGACCGCTCGCTGGGCCCCCCCGGCGTTGTCGATCACCACGCTGTCGGTGCCCGCTGCCTCGATCGTCCGGTCAGCGAGCACGGCCGGGATGCCGACCTCCTCGAGTCCGCTCAGGTCGGTACTGCTGGTGGTCGGCGTGAGGATCACCCCGCCCACGCTCTCGGCCACGGCCAGCTCGAGATAGGACGCCTCCTTGGCCGGGTCCTCCTCGGCGTTGCAGAGAATCAGCGAAAAGCCGGCCGCAAAGGCGACGTCCTCGATGCCGCGAACCATGTCGGTGAAGAACGGGTTGCGGATGTCCGAGAGCAGCAGCGCCCAGACCTGACTCTGGCGCGTGCGGAGGCTCCGGGCCACACGACTGGGGCGGTAGCCCAGATCCTTGGCGGCCTTGCGCACGGCGGTGGCGAGCCGCGGGTCGACCTGAGGCTGGTTGTTGAGGACCCGGGACACGGTCGCCGTTGAGACCCCGGCAGCGAGGGCGACGTCGGTGATGGTGGTCGAGGGCACAGGGTGGTGGCGCTTTGACGTGTCGAAAGGCTGTCTGTTAGTGTAGAGAAAACGATTACTTGAGACTGACCCGGTTCGGGACCACCTGAGGCAGTTGCTCAGATAATACGGGCGATCTGGTCGCAAATGGCGAGGGAACGTTTGCTCCAGAACTCATCTGAGGCGACCGCGGCGGCGGTCGAGATGCGTGCGATCAAGCGCCACTTCCCCGGCGTGCAGGCGCTCAAGGGCGTCGACTTCCGGGTGGCGGCGGGAGAGATCCACGCGCTGCTGGGCGAGAACGGCGCCGGCAAATCGACGCTCATGCGCATTCTTTCCGGGGCCGAGCGCATGGACAGCGGCGAGATCCTGCTCGGCGGCCAGGAGGTCCGGATCACCGGGCCAACCGACGCACTCAAGCGGGGCGTGTCCACCGTCTACCAGGAGACCAGCCTCGCCGGCCATCTGAGCGTGGCCGAGAACCTCTTCATTGGACGGCTGCCCCAGACGCGCGGCCGGCTCGTGGACTGGCGCCGCCTGTATCGCGATGCCGCCGGCCTGCTCGAGCGCCTCCAAATCAAGCTGCCCCTGCGGACGCCGGTGAGCCGCCTGCCGATCGCACAACAGCAGATGACCGAGATCGCCAAGGCGCTCTCACACGACGTCAAGGTGCTCGTGCTCGACGAGCCCACCTCCGCGCTGGCCGAGAGCGAGGCCGAGGAACTGTTTCGGGTGCTACGCGACCTGCGCTCAGACGGCGTGGCGATCGTGTACATCTCCCATGCGATCGAGGAGATCCTCGGCCACTGTGATCGCGTCGGGGTCATGCGCGACGGTGAGCTCGTGGGTGAGCGCGACGTCGCCCAGACGACGAGCGATGAGCTCATCCGCATGATGGTGGGGCGCGACCTGGACGAGATGTTCCCCAAGGTCGGCGCCGCCGTCGGGGACGAGCTGCTGCGCGTGGAGTCGCTCCGCGTCCGCGGCAAGGACACTGAGGTCAGCTTCTCGGTCCGCGCCGGCGAAGTGGTCGGGTTCGTCGGTTTGCTGGGCGCCGGCCGGACAACCCTGATGCGCGCCCTGATCGGGGCGCTGCCAGTTGAGTCGGGGCGGGTCCTGCGCCGCGGTGAGCCGATCAAGATCCGCGACCCCCAGGCGGCGATCCGCAACTCGATCGGCTACCTGTCCGACGACCGGCGCCGCAGCGGCCTGGCCGGTGCCCTGGGCGTGGCCAGCAACCTGACGCTGGCCTCACTGCCGCAGTTCTCGCGCTTCGGCGTGCTCAAGAAGGCCGATGAGCGCCGTGCTGCGTCGGCAATGGTCCAGACGCTGCGGATCATGACCCCGACCCTGCAGCGGCCCGTCTCGGTGCTGAGCGGGGGCAACCAGCAGAAGACGGTGATCGGCAAGTGGCTGACCGCGGGGGTCGAGGTGCTGCTGCTCGACGAGCCCACCCGCGGGATCGACGTCGGGGCAAAGGTCGAGATCTACAACCTGATCAACAAGCTCGCCGAAGCGGGCAAGGCGATCGTGCTCGTCTCTTCGTATCTACCGGAGGCGTTGGGGATGAGCGATCGCGTGCTCGTCATGCGCCGCGGCGCGATCGTGGCCGAGTTCACCCACGGCGAGGCGACCCAGGAGGACATCATGTTCGCAGCCATGGGCCAGGCTCCGCCCGCCCGCGCTACCGGCTCGGTGCAGACCCCGCCCCCGGCGCCCCGACCGACCGGCGGCGGCGCGGCAGATCCGGACCCGTCAGAGCTTTCATGAGCGATCTACCGGACACGGTCCCCCCCGTAGTTGGTGACCCGGCGACTGCGGATCGCAGCTCGTCAGAGCTGATCCCGCAGCGCGATCGGCGCGCGTGGCTACGCGGGGCGCTTGAACAACTCGGCCCGTTTTTGTTCGTGCTCGTGCTCGGAATCGTCCTCACGATCGTCTCGCCGTACTTTCTGACCAGCACCAACATCTCGGCGATCTTCGTGCAGATGTCTGTGATCGCGATCATCACGGTCGGGGAGACGATGGTGATCATCACCGCCGGGATCGATTTGTCGGTCAGCACCGTGGTGGCGTTGTCGGGCGTGATGGCGAGCATGCTGGTCGCCAACGACGGCATGGGCACCGGGCTCGGCATGGTCATCGGCGTGCTGGTCGGCGGTGGCGTGGGACTGATCAACGGGCTGCTCATCACCGCGGTGCGGCTGCCGCCGTTCATCGCCACGCTGGGCACGTTGAGCGCCGTCGGCGGGGTCGCCCTGCTGGTCACCAACGGCCAGCCGATCGCGGCGCCGACCTCGTTCGACGTCCTCGGGGACGGGCACATTGGGCCGATCCCCGTCCCGATTGTGATCATGGTGCTCGTGGCCGCCGCGGGCTGGTTCGTGCTCGCGCGCACGACGCTGGGGCGCAGCGCCTATGCGATCGGGAGTAACTACGAAACGGCCCGGCTGTCGGGCATCCGCGTCAACCGGGTGCTCACCTCCGTGTACGTCATCCAAGGGCTCCTGGCCGGCCTGGGCGGCGTGATCGTCGCCAGCCGGGTGGTGACCGGCGATCCGTCGGCGGGGACCAACTACAACCTCGATGCGATCGCGGCCGCGGTGATCGGCGGGGCGAGCCTGTTCGGCGGCGAGGGCAGCGTGATCGGGGGGTTGATCGGCGCTCTGCTGATGGAGCTGATCTCCAACGGAAGCGACCTTCTGAACATCTCGAACTTCTGGCAGGACGTGATCCTGGGCGTCGTGATCATCGCCGCGGTCGCCTATGACCAGTTCCGCCGCCGGGCGCTCCGGAGCACGTAGGCGCCTCCGCAGGAGCTGAGCCCGGGATACCCACTGCGATGGCAAATCCAAGCGAACAGAGGAGAGGACAGACGTGAGACGATCGAGGAAGATGGTGCGGGGGGCGCAGGTGGTCGGCCTGCTCGCGGTGATGACGACGGTCGCGGCGTGTGGCTCCTCGGGCTCGAGCAAGCCGAGTCAGGGCAGCGCCAAGTCGACGGTCAAGGGCGCTAAGTTCACGGTCGCCGTGGTGCCGAAGTCGGTCGGGCTGTTCTACTGGGGCACGGTCCACGCGGGCGCCGAGGCGGCCGCGCAGAAATACCACGTCAACATCGTCTGGAAGGGCACCGAGACCGAGACCGACGTCTCCGGTCAGGTCAACATCCTCCAGGACTTCATCACCAAGCACATCAGCGGGATCGCGTACGCGGCGACCGATGCCCACGGTCTCGTGCAGACGGCCCAGTCGGCCAAGAAGGCGGGGATTCCAGTCGTCAACATCGATTCGGGCATCACCCCCCAGACCCCGCCGCTGGTCGCGACCAACAACATCACGGC
>JBOGYN010000500.1:0-1738 GCA_050696855.1 Solirubrobacteraceae bacterium
CTTCTGCTGCTGCTCGTCGTAGGTCCAATTCGGCAGCACACGACCGGCACCAGCCGGAAGCGCCCGGCGAAGTCCCCACGGCCGTACGCCGTCGGGCGAGGCCACGTCATTTCGCCTGCTGATGAAGCTTGCGCCATCGAGCGCAAACTGCGCGCTGACGGGTGCAAACGGGTCCACCTCGGGAATCTTGACAACTGCTGCGGTCATCCGATGTTCCTTCCTTTATGCCGGGCATCCGATGTACCCGACAAGTTAAGACCCCACCGACGTGCGCTGTCGTCGCAATCCCGCGTCGACCGGGGAGTCCTGGGATAAGCCCGTCCACATCCAGATCAAGACTTGTGTTCAATCCGACCGCGACTCCCCTGCCACGATGAGCATCGCCAACACCCGGGGTGCACAGCTAACAACGCAACGTTGTACAAACCTCGGTTGTCGAGTCGGCCCTCGCTTCCGGCGCTACAGGCCCAGGGCGTCGCGGTGCCGCCAGGCCAGCGCGAGGCAGGCACCGCCCGAGGCGGCCATCGGCTCGGTCTCCAGCATTCGGCGCACCGCCGCCTCAGTGAACGGGACGCCCTCGGTGGGGGTGCCGCCGCCGACAGCGATGACCTCACCTTCCTCGTTGAACCGCACCATCTCGCCGAACATCTCGGTGAACACCTCGTCGTCGATCACCACCACGGTCAGGATCGAAGCGGTGAGAGTGCTCGGAACCAGGCCGAGCCCCAGGAAGAACACCCCCACTGAACCCTCGGCCCGAGCCGTCTGGAACCGCTGGAACAACGGCCACGCGTCGTAGTCGAGCGACTCGCTGCGCGTGCCGTCATGCTCCGGCTCGCCGAGCAATTCCTCAGCATATTCCCGGGCGATGTTGCGCCACAGGTCGAAGTCATTGCGCCGATCCCACAGAGCCACACTGGAGGGCTGGAACTCCCCTTCGGGAATGACACCGTAGATGCCGCCGCCGGTGGCCACCTTCGCCGGATCGCGCCAGTGCAGCAGGAACGAGGGCTCGGCCGGGTAGCGGCGCAGCCGGATCGTCAGCGTGGTGATCGCCTGAACGATCGCTCGGCGTCGCGGGTCGAAAGGATCACCGACCAGCTCCCGGAACGGCAACCCGCGGAGCTGATCCGCTGAGCTCGCCAGTCCCTGCGCCATGCACACTGCGCCCAGCTCGTGCGAGAGCGCCTCGCAAACGTCCAGCTTGTCGAAGTAGGCGGCCAACCCGAACCCCAACCGGCGCACGGCCAGCGAGGCATCGAGCAGCCGGTAGCTCTGCCGGGACTCGAACAACGCCGGTGGGCTCAGGTGCTTCATCGCCGAGGTATAACGCTCAAAACGCGCCCCAGCGGTACGCAACGGCCGGGTCGCCTCGGACTCCGGCTCCGACCCGTCCACCCCTACACTCTGCGGCCCTTCGTCGAGCCGCAACACCAGCGAACCCAGTTCGATCGGCTCGGTCACCATCCACTCAGGACGCGCAATCAGGGCAGTGCCCGGCACCTGATGCTGCGCCGGATAGAGCCGCACCGCCAGCCGCTCCAGCTCGCAGCGATGCTGATTCAGCCAGCGTCGCTCAGTGCGCCAGCGCAACCGGCTCGCCGCGATCTGCGGGCTGGCATCGTCGCTGGACACCAACCGCCGCGCACACCCGGATGACAAGCCCAGATCCTCAGCCGCTATCCCCAACTCGATGACCAGCTTGCGACGCTGCTCCAACGACAACGGACGCTGCCCC
>JBOGYN010000501.1:0-2240 GCA_050696855.1 Solirubrobacteraceae bacterium
TTCCAGGTCATCGCCACCCCGGCGCCTGGGACCGGCATCCTGCTCGATGACCGGCGCAGCTCGGGCTGGACGCTGGCCATGGTCGGCGGCCAGCTGCGCCGCGCCGGCGCCGATCGCGTCGTACCGCTGACGCTCGGCACGCTGATGTAGACGCGCGCTGCCCGAGCGCGGGGGCTCAGGCTGCCTCTTCGGTGTCCCGGTCGTGGCCGGCGTCGCCGTTGACGTCAGGGTTCTTGACCGGCTCTAGCACTTCGGTGCTCTCCGGTGCTCCCCCACCGCTTCCGTTGGAGCCCGAGCCGCCGCCATTGGAGCCCGAGCCGCCGCCGTTGGAGCCCGAGCCGGTCTTGCGCCGGCGGCGCTTGTTGCCCCGCCGGCCCTTGGGGAAGTTGCGCAAGAGCTCGCGGGCCAGCGCGGCCGGCTTGCGAGCCATCCGCGTGCGGGCGCCACGGAGGGCCTCTTCGGCTTCCGGGGTGTGGGCGAGCGCGGCGGCCAGGAGGGCGGCCGACAAGCGACGATCCTCCTTGCGCGAGGCATGGACGAGCCGGCGGGCGTTGCGGGCGTGGGCGGAGCCGCTGGAGTTCACGAGCAGGCCGAGGAGCCGTTTGGTCTCTGGCCAGCGCTGGACGGCGTACTCCTCGTGGACATCGCGGGTGTACTCGGCCATCCGCCAGATCCAGGCGTTGGCCTGGTCGCGGCGGCCGATGCGGCGCTCGGCCAGCGCCTGAAGCATGATCTTGACGCCCTCGCGGCGCTCGTCGCGCGGCCAGCCACCCATGATGTCGATCGCGGTGTCAAAGGCCTCGGCGTCGCGGCTGGCGGCGATCTCCTGGAGCGCTCGCAGGCGCAACTGAGCGTTGCGGTTGCGCTGCACCGCGGTGAGCAGGAAGCGGCGCTTGAGCTCGCCGCCGCGGTCGAAGTGGAGCATCGCCTTGGCCCGCCGCCACCCGTTGGGCGCGACGCGGGCGCCGGCCAGTGCTGCCCAGACGTGCTGCTCGCCGTAGTCCAGATGCTCGACGGCGATCCGCCACAGCTCGCGCTCGAAGACCTCGGCCCGCCGCTCGGGATCGGGGGTCACCGGCAGCACGCGGCGCTCGACCCGCACCCGCCGGCCGCGGCCGCGGCGTACGGGGCCGACCACGATCGCGCCGCCCCGGTAGACGTCGCGGTCCAGCAGCGAGTGCAGGGTCACGACCGGGTCGTCGTGCTTGGTCGCCGGGTGCACGAAATCGATGACGATGCCGGCTTCCTTGCCGGGGTGGCGTCGGGTGACGCGGCCGACCCGCTGCTGATAGATGCGCTTGGAGGCGGTAGGGGCGAGGTGCATGCAGATCGTCGCCCGGGGGCTATTCCACCCCTCGGCGAGCAGCTGCGCGTTGACCAGCACGTCGACCTTGCCCGACTCGTAGTCGGCCAGGATCCGGGCCAGCTCGCGTTTGGGCGTCTCGCCCGACACCCCCATCGCCTTGATGCCTATTTCCCTAAAGGCCGCGGCGACGTTGTAGGCGTGCTTGACGCCGGCCGCGTAGACGACGCCGGGGACGCCGTTGAAGCGCGTCTTGTAGAGGTCGGCGATGGCCAGGTTGAACGGGGTCTGGTCCAGCAGCTCGGCCAGCATCTCCTGGTCAAACTCGGTGTCCACCTCGCCCCGGCGCAAGGGCACCTTGGCGATCGTCCGCACACCTGGTCCCGGCGGGATGCGAATGCACCGCAGCGGGGCGATCACGCCGCGGCGCGCGGCCTGGGCGAGGTCAAAGCGGCTGGTCTGGGTGGGAAAGAGGTCGGTGACGTGGCGGGCGATCAGGGCGCCGGTGGCGGTCATCCCGACGAACACGGGCCCCGCCCAGGCGCGGATCGCCGCCGAGGTCTTCTCACCCAGCGCGGTGTGAGCCTCGTCGCAGATCACGATCGTGTAGGCGTCAGAGATTCGGCCGGCGTTGCGCACGAACCACTGGTAGGTCTCGACCGTGACCGGGCCGTTGGCGGCATCGTGGTCGTCGAGCAGCGCTCCGGCGATCCGGTCGCGGTAGCCGCGGTCGCGCAGTTCCCCATGGAACTGGTCCACGAGGTTGCGGCGGTGGGTGAGGATCAGGACGCCGCCGGTCCGTGACGCTTCGACGAAGCCCAGCGCCGCCACCGTCTTGCCGGCGCCGGTGGCGTGCTCAAACCAGAAGCGCTTGGCCGCGTTGGGATCCTCGGGCTGCTCTTCGAGCTGGCCCTCCTCGTCTGACTCCTCGTCCCAG
>JBOGYN010000502.1:0-4262 GCA_050696855.1 Solirubrobacteraceae bacterium
CAGCTATGTCAACACCCTGAACTCGGCCAGCAAGAGCACGCAGAAGCTGCTGAGTTCCTATGAGGCCGCCGCGGTCAAGGCCAGTCACGACAACTCGGCGCTGGCCATCGCCGGGCGTAACCCCAACAACACCCAGGCGATCAGCGCCGCCCGGGCCACCCGCGACCGCGATCAGCTGATCCTCAACACGCTGGGTAGCGCCTACAGCGCGGCTCTCCAGGCCAATCCGCCGACGACTGGAGTGTCAGTCCTGACCACGGCGTCGGGAGCGACCAGTGACCGCAAGTCCACGATCGAGCTGCTCGGCTTCGTGGGGTTCGTGGTCGGAACACTGCTCGGGGTCGCCCTGGCGATCCTGGCCGGCTCCCGCGAAGTACGGCGGGTTGCCCTGCGGTGAACGATCTGACCCTCGCGCCACCCCGGCGCGCGGTGCTGTGGCTGGTTCCGGTGGTGATGCTGCTCACGGCGGTGATCGTGCGCAAGTCCGGCGGCGGCCTGCACAGCGCCACGCTGTTCGTGGCCTTGGCGGCCTCAGTGGCAGTGGTCTCGGCCGGCTACGTCCTGCTGCAGCTCCCGACGGTCTACACGCTTGGCAGTGGGCTGGTGCTGAGCATCTTCTCGGGCAACTGGCAGTCCCTCGGCCTGCCCGGGATCCCGGATCGCTTCCTGCTGCTGGCCGCGATCGGCCTGCTCCTGGCGCGCGAGCGTGAGCAGCTGGCGCGCTTCCGGCTTACCGCCGCCCATGTCCTGCTGCTGATCACGGTTGTCTACGCCACCGTCTCGGCCGCCGCGGGCGGCCTGCTCGGGACCCGCACGACCACCTTCACTCTGATCGACCAGCTCGGCGCCGTTCCGTTCCTGCTGTTCTTCGTGGTGCCGCTGATCGTCCGCACCCGGGAGGAGCGCCAGGTGCTGCTCTACTTCCTGGTCGGGCTCGGCCTGTACCTGGGGATCGAGGCGATGCTCGAAGCCCTGCACGCCAATTCGCTCGTGCTTCCGCACTACATCGTCGATCCCAGTGTCGGCACCGTCGACGGGCGGGTGCGAGGGCCGTTCACTTCCCCGGTCACCGAGGGCTTTGCCTTGTTCGGATGCGCCACCGCGTCCGCGATCGTGCTGAGCGTGAAGTCCCACCGTCTGGCTCGGACCGGAGCAACGCTCGTCATTCCCCTGTGCCTGCTGGGCTGCTTCTTCACGCTCGAGCGGGGCATCTGGATCGCAGCCGTGGTCAGCGTGTTCGGCGTCGGGCTGACCACCACCGAACTGCGGCGCACCGTGGTGCCGACGATGCTGGTCGGCGCCGCCCTGGTGCTGGGCGCGCTGGCCTTCGTGCCCGGACTGCAGCAGCGCGCCGCCAAACGCTCCCAGACCACGCTGTCGGTCTGGGACCGCCAGAACCAGGACGCGGCCGCCCTGCGGATGATCCGGGCGCGGCCTCTGCTCGGCTTCGGCTGGGGGACGTTCCCGACCGCGAGCCTGCCCTACTTCCGGCAGGCGCCCGGCTATCCGATGACCGGCTACGGGATCATTCTGCACGACCTGTACCTGTCAAACGCCGTCGAGCTCGGCCTGATCGGGTTCGGGTTGTGGCTGCTGGCCCAGGTGTTCGCGTTTGTGACCACGCTCGGCTCCCGGGCTCCTCCCGAGCTGCGCCCGTGGAAGATCGGGCTGGGGGCGATGATCATCTTCACCGCCGTCGCCGAGCTCTTCAACCCCCTCGAGCAGAACTTCTCGCAGCTGTTGCTGTGGTCCTGGGCCGGCGTGATCCTGGGCGCCGTCTGGCATCAGGAGTCCCCGACCGTTCCGCCGGTGCCGCGGCGGAGCCCGCTGCGCTCACGGCGGTTGCCGTCGATGAGGCTCTCCCGGCCGGCCTTTGACCCGCGGGTGGCCTACGAGCCGTGGCTCCGGGTGCGGATCCGTCCCCGCAAGGTGGCGCTGGCGATGCTCGGTGTGGTCGCCGGCGGCGCACTCGGCGTGGCGATCGCCCAGCTGACCAGCTCCTCGGCACCCAGCTTCGATCAGCCCTTCACCCAGGGCATCGTCCAGGTCGTGCTTCCGGGAGGCTGGCATCAGGCCAGCCGGGCCTCGGGGTTCAAGCTCGGGCTCACCGATCAGTTCGTGCTCCAGCGGGGCCGGCCGGTCGCGGCGACGCTGACGATCGGCACCAACGTTGAGTCGGGCGGCGCCCTGCTCCCACCCACTTTCCTGGCCCACGCTCGCAGTCCCCTGGCCGAGATCGTCAACTCCGGTTCGCTGATCTACTACCGCTACCGCGGCCTGACCGCGTTCGGTCGCTCCAGCACGGTGTATGCGTTGCCCACCAGCTACGGGACGATCGTCGCCGTGTGCGGGGCGCGGGGCTCAGGGACCAGAGCCGCGGCCGCGAGCTGTGAGCAGGTGCTCAGGACGGTCAGCCTGACGGCCGGGAACACGCTCCAGCTCGGCGCCGACGTGCACTACGCCCGGGCGCTCAATCAGGTCATCACTCGGCTCAACAGCGCGCGCGCCAGCGGAGGTGCCCGGCTCGCCCATGCCACCGCCTCCGGCGCGCAGGCCCAGGCGGCCGACGCCCTGGCCGCGGCTCACGCTCGCGCGGCGGCTGGTTTGGCCCACCTCTCGCTCGGCGTTGGGGGACCCGCCAACAGCGCCCTCGCCGCCGCGCTGCGCGCGACCGCGCACGCCTACGGAGCCCTGGGCCGGGCCGCGGCCGCCAACGACGCGGCTGGTTACGGGCAGGCCGCCAAGGCGGTCCGCTCAGCCAACACCGCTCTCAGCAGCGCCCTGGCCGAGCTGAGCCGGCTCGGGTACCTGGTCGGCTGAGCGGCCCAGCGCCGGCCGGCGACCCGGCGGGCGGGTCAGCCACCGCCGGTGAAGAAGCCCGAGCCGGGGGAGGCGAGCGAGCCCGCCCCGACCGTGCCACTGCCCGGCGCGGGCGGCTTGACCACCGGCTTGGGTGGGCCGGACCCGGACCCGGAGCCGGACCCGGAGCCGGAGCCGGTCCCGGCCCCGCCGGTTCCCGCTCCCCCGCCGCTGCCGGAGCCGACCGGATTGATGACCGGGGTGGAGGAGACGGGGACCGAGATTCCCCCGGCCCTCAACACGGGCGCGACCACGGCGGCGATCGCCGGACCGGCCTGAGCGAGGCGGGACGGGGTCTTGACCGGCGCGACCGCCTCGAGCTTGGGCCCAGGTCGGCGATGGTGGACGGCCTCGTGGGCCGCCACCGTCGCCGAGGTTTTGGTCGGCCGTTTCGGGCCCGGGGACGAGGTCAGCGCAAAGGCGAGCCCGAAGGCGGCCAGCGAGGCCACCGGCAGTAGCAGCCAGGGCCGGGCGCGCAACCAGTCCCAGCCCGCTGAGAGTCCCGGGCGAGCGCCCGCCGGCTCCGGCTCTTCGCCTGGCCAAACTCCCTTCAAAGTGCCCCTTCGTCGGTCCTTTTGCCGCCGCGCTGCATTCTACGCCCGAAAGCAAGAGCCGGACGAACCAGGGGGTGGCGCGACGGGGGGTGATGGCGTACCCTTGCAGGTGTTGGGGGCAGCAATTTGGGCAAACGAAATCGTCTTGGGACCGGACGAG
The DNA here is from genome assembly GCA_050696855.1 of Solirubrobacteraceae bacterium. Taxonomy (GTDB): domain Bacteria; phylum Actinomycetota; class Thermoleophilia; order Solirubrobacterales; family Solirubrobacteraceae; genus Palsa-465. The sequence continues at coordinate 3,574 of JBOGYN010000502.1, forward strand.
CCGGGGCACGGTACTCGGGGCGTCGGCGTGGGCGCGCCGCCCTGCTGGCTGCGGTCGGCGTTTCCGTACTCGCCCTGACCGGCCCGCTGGCGGCCTCCTCGCAGGCCGGCGGTACCGCCACGACGGTGACCGTCGAGCTCTCGAAGACCCTGATCGCCGCGGGCGGCACCTCTACGACGGACGTCACGGCCACTGTCACCGACGGCACGAACCCCGTCGACTGGGACACCCTCAACGTCAGCATTGACGGCGGCCCCCCGATAGCCATGATCGACACCGGCACCAGTGAGGGCAAGTACACGGCCACCGTCAACAGCACCAATACGCTCGGCCCGGTCATCGTCAAGGCCACCGACAGCACGCCGGGGACGCCGGTCGACGGCCAGACGACGCTGACCCAGTACGGGCCCGCCACCAGCGTCGCCGTCCAGCTCTCACCGGGCACGATCCGCGCCGACGGGACTTCGATCTCAAAAGCCTCGGCTACCGTCACGGACACCGGCGGCAACCCGGTGCCCAACGAAACGGTGGCCTTCTCCTCAAGCGACGTCGGCAATCAGACGACGCCCATCATCGACCACGGCGATGGCACGTACACCACGTTCGTGACCAGCTCGCGGCACGCTGGGCCGGCCACGATCACGGCCGCAGATGGCTCTCCCGGCACCGCCCCGCCGGGCACTGCCACG
>JBOGYN010000503.1:0-4147 GCA_050696855.1 Solirubrobacteraceae bacterium
TCGGCCGCGACCTCCAGCTGGTCGGAGGCCGCTTCGAGCAGCCGGCGGATGAGTTCCTCACCACCCGCCTTGATCGCTCCGCCGCCGGTCACCGCGCTGCGGCTCGCAAACGTTCCGGTGCCCTCGCCGGGACCGGCTGCCGTGTCGGGCTGGCGAACTCGCACCGAGCCAGCGTCAAGCCCGAGCGTGGCCGCGGTCAGCTGTGCGAACGTCGTCGCGAGCCCCTGTCCGATCGATGGCAGCGTCGTGGTCACGGTGACGGTGCCATTCTCCTCGAGCGACAGCCAGGCGCGATCGACGCCGGCGATTCCGATCATGCCGCGGCCGTGGAACACGGCTGAGCCCATCCCTGAGTACTCGACGTAGGAGGCGATGCCGAGACCGAGCGCGCGTCCCTGCGAGCGCGCCCGCGCTTGCTCGTCGGCGAAGCCCTGGTAGCCGATCGTCTCCAGGGCCCGCTCGAGCGCCAGCGCATAGTCACCGCTGTCGTAGCGCTGATGGGTCACCGTGGTGTACGGCAGCTCGTGTGCGCCGATGAAGTTCCGGCGCCTGATCTCGGCGCGGTCGACGCCCAGCTCGCCCGCCAGGATGTCCATCAACCGCTCGTGCACCAGCGCCGACACGGGCAGCCCGACCCCGCGGTAGGCGCCCTCCGGACACTTGTTGGTGGCCACCGACCGGCTCCGCATGCGATAGCGCTCGAGCCGGTAGGGCCCAGGGATCATGGCCGGCGTGCCGAGCGCCTCGAGGATGTGCCCGTGGGGATAAACCGGGTAGGCGCCCATATCGCAGGTGACGTCGACGTCGAGCGCGAGCAGCCGGCCATCGGCGTCGGCCGCGACTCTGGCGTGCACGACCTGGTCGCGCGCGTGGCTGGAAGCCATCAGGTTCTCGGTGCGGTCCTCGATCCACTTCACGGGTCGCGCCAGGCGCAGCGCCAGCCACGCGACGAGGATCTCCTCCGGGTAGGCGTGGGCTTTCTGTCCAAACCCGCCTCCCACGTCCGGGGTCGTGACGCGGACCTGCTCGCGCGGCAGGCTGAGAAGCTCGGCGGTGATCCTCGCCAGCGCGTGCGGGATCTGAGTCGAGGACCAGAGCCGGACTCCGTCGCCATCGGGCGCCGCCACCACCCCGCGCGGCTCGATCGGTGTCGCGCAATAGCGTGGATTGCGAAATGTTCGCTCCACCACGACGTCAGCGCCGGTAAACGCCTGCTCGACATCGCCGACCTCGTTGGTGTTCTCGTACAGCACGTTTGAATAGGGCTCGTGCAGCGTGGCCGCCGGGTCGGGGTCCATCGGGTCGAGCGCGACCGGGAGCGGACGTAGGCTGAGCTCGATCACGCTGGTGGCGTCTTCGGCGCGATAAGCCGAATCGGCGACCACGACCGCCACCGGGTCACCGACGAAGCGGACGGTGCCCTCGGCGAGGAGGGGGCGCGCCGGCGTGTCCGCCAGCGGGTTGGAGATCGGGGCCTGGAGCGGCGCCAGGGCCACATCTCCGGCGCCAAAGGCGCCATGGACCCCGGGGCAGCGACGCGCTGGGTCGAGCTCCAGGCGCACGATCGACGCGTGGGGAGAAGGGCTGCGCAGGAAGCGGGCGTGCAGCATGTCCGGAAGGTCGAGATCGTCAACGAACGCCGCCCTTCCGGTCAGCAGCGGACCGTCCTCCACCCGCAGGAGATGCTGCCCGATCGTCACGTCCTCGCCTCGTCCATCCTAGAAAGGTATAATGTTGGACATAGTGAATGGCGAGAGCTTGGTGACACCGCGTTGAAGTTGACCAACGAGTTCACGGTCGCGGTACCGCTGGAACGCGCGTGGGAGACGCTGCTCGACATCGAGCGCGTGGCCGGATTTCTCCCCGGCGCCAAGATCGAGCCTTCGCCCGAAGCGGATGTCTATCACGGGTCGATGCGCATCAAGGTGGGGCCGATGGTGATCAATTACCAGGGCACTGCTCGGCTCGTGCTGGCCGATGAGTCTCAGCACATCGCGGACATCGCCGTGGAGGCCAAGGACACCAAGGGCCAGGGAACCGCCGCGGCGACGATTCGCAACCGACTGGTTTCCGAAAATGGCGGCACGCGAGTGATCGCCGAGACCGACCTCGCCGTCACTGGACGCCAGGCGCAGTTCGGCCGCGGCATCATGCAAGACGTCGCGGGCCGGATGCTCACGGACTTCGCGCGGCGGTTCGAGGACTACCTGCTGCACGGCGAAAGCGCCGAGCCGGCCCCGGCCGATGCGGGCACCGGGTCGGCCGCTCAGCCGGCAGCGCCGAGCGCGGACGAGGGAGCCCTCGATCTCGGCTCCGCCGTGTTCGCGTCACCCGCGGTGCGCCGCGCCGGGCTGGGCGCGCTCGGGGGATTGCTGCTCGCGATCCTGCTGTACCGGGGTCGCCGCCACCGTTGATGATCGGCCGCCCGGTCCGTAGGCGCGAGGACCGGGACCTGCTTCTTGGGAACGCGGCGTTCCTCGACGATCGCGTCGCACCGGGGGCGCTGGAGCTTGTGTTCGCGCGCAGTACGCACGCGCACGCCGAGCTCGCGGCGGTTGACGTGGGCGAGGCGGCGCGGATGCCCGGCGTGGCGCTGGCGTTCTCGGGCGAGGATCTCGAGCTCGAGCCGCTCGTCGCGGACCTGGCGCGGCCCGGGGCGCGCCGGATCGAGCGCCCGATCCTGCCGCGCAACCGGGTCCGCTTCACGGGCGAGGCGATCGCCGCGGTGGTGGCGCGAGACCGGTACCTCGCCGAGGACGCGGCCGAGCGGATCGAGGTCAGCTACGTCCCGCTCGAGGTCATATCGTCGATCGAGGGCGCACTCGATCCTCGCCTGCCCGCGCTGCACGAGGGCGACGGCAACGTGATCTTCGCCGAAACGTATGACCACGGGGACGTCGAAGCCGGGTTTCAGGCGGCCTCGGCGGTGATCGAGCGCACGTTTCGAACTCCGCGCTACAACGCGGCGCCGATCGAGGGGCGGGGAGTGCTCGCGATCCCCGAACGCGACCGGCTGGTGATCTGGTCCTCGACGCAGATCCCGCACATCCTCGAGGAGGCCCTGATCGCACTGCTCGGTGTCGAGCGCGTCTCGGTGCGCTGCCCCGACATTGGCGGAGGCTTCGGCCAAAAGGCGCACGTGTTCCCGGAGGAGGTTGCGGTGGCGTGGGCCGCGCTTGAGCTCGGACGCCCGGTGAGGTGGGTCGAGGACCGCGTCGAAAACCTGATCTCCGCCACCCACGCCCGCGAGCAGCTGCTCCGGGCGCGCGTGGCCACCGATTCACGGGGCAGGCTGCTGGCGCTCGACGCCGAGGTGTACAGCGACGTCGGCGCGTATGCGATCTACCCGTGGGGTCAGCTGCTCGAAGCGCTCGGCACGCCGATGATTTTGCCTGGGCCGTACGAGCTGCCCGCATACCGCTACCGCACCCACTCGGTTGCCACCAACAAGGCCCCGCAGGGGGCCTACCGCGGCGTGGGGCTGCCCGTGTCGGCCTTCGTCCACGAACGCCTGATGGACCTGCTCGCGCGCGAGCTCGATCTCGACCGGGCCGAGATTCGCCGCACCAACTACATCCCGCCGAAGCGATTCCCGTATCAGACCGCGAGCGGGCTGCGCTATGACAGCGGCCGCTATCAGGCCGCCCTGGACCTGGCTCTGAAACGGATCGGTTATGACGACTTCGCCGCCGAGCAACGGCGGGCAGCGTCGGCCGGACGCCGTATCGGCCTCGGCTTCGCCTCGTACGTCGAATGGACCGGCACCAATTCCGACACCTACCGTCAGCGGGGAATGCGTAACGTCCGCGGATACGACGCCGGCCGGGTGGCGCTTCAATCCGACGGCAGCTTCTCGGTGTGGACCAGCTGTCCGGCGCTCGGCCAGGGGGTCGCGACCACCTTCTCGCAGATTGTCGCCGAGCATCTTGGGGTCGGGCTCGACCTGATCCGAACGGAACTGCTCGACACCGAAGAGGCGCCCCGCGGGAGCGGCAGCTTCGCCAGCCGCAGCGCGATCAGCGCCGGGGGCGCGTTGCTCTCGGTGGCGAGACAGCTGCGCGAACGGCTGATCACCCTCGCCGCCGAGACACTCGAGGCCCGTCCGGACGACATCGCACTCGACGGCTGCCGTGCCGCGGTGCGGGGC
>JBOGYN010000504.1:0-1895 GCA_050696855.1 Solirubrobacteraceae bacterium
TCAGGGCAGACGGTTACCGCCCCATTCGCGACCCATCCCCCGATGCCCCTGCATAACGGGCAGCGCTTTCCGGCGTGCAACTCTGGTTCGCCGCCGTGTGCAGCAATCCAGGCATCGAGAGACGGGAGCCGCCGAAACGCGTGCCCGGTCGCATCGACGAGTTGGCGGCGCGCGAGGCACGCATCACAACGCGGCCACCTCGGGATGCGATTCCACCACGGACTAAGCCGCTTCACGCGGCTGCGCTGGACACCCTTCACACCGAAGTGTCGGCAGTCGTGGAACAGATGCAACCGACGCCCGTGCTCGGCGATGTAGAGGTCGGCCGCCGCCTCCTCAGGCACTCGCGGCCTTGGTCAGCTGCATGAAGACGCGGCCGCAGAGCTCGGCCACCTCCAGGTTGGTGGGCGTCCGGGAGTTGAGCATGGCCTGGGCCAGCACCACGGTGGTGAAGTAGCTCGGCGTGGTCAGCAGCTTCGCGGGCAACGCTCCGCGGACGCCGTCGTCATCGTAGAAGGGCTCCGTCCACTCGAGGAAGCCGTCCACGTCGGCCGTGATCTCGAGGATGTCGGCAACGCTCGCGCCGGCCATCGACGGGTTCCGCGCGACGGTCCTCCGCTTGATGGCCGTGCGCTCGTCAGGCGTCAGGGCAGCCTCGACGGCGAGCCACTGGTTCATGCTGGCCTCCTTGGTGATTCCGCTACTGTCATTTTACCACGCACAGAGGGTGTTGGCAAGCATCCTAGCGCTCCGGGGGGGGACACGATCACGCGCGGCGAGATGGCTGTCCCGAAGGCCCGGTGCGCCTCGCGGGACTCGAGGCGCAGGCAGATGCCGCAGGTGACCGCGTCGATGTCGTCGGTCAGCTCGGTCGCGCGCGGACGCTTGCAGCGTGGCTCCTCGCCGATCCGGAGGTGGATGCTGGGAGGCGCGTCGCGCGGGCGACGCGGGCTCACGCGGCGGCCTCCGGGGTCCAGGTCCACAGGCCGAGATGGCCGCGAGCCTCGACCGGGAACTCCAGTTCCTTGACGTCCTCGAGCACCCAGGCCCAGCGCCCGGGCCGGTAGTCACCGAGCAGGCGCTCCTGATCGCTGACCCGAGGCGTCGTCGCCGTGATCCGCTCGACCCCCACCAGGCTAGCGGTGGCCAGCACATGGCCGCGGTCCACCTCGAGGCGCTCGTTCCAGGTCAGCACACGGGAGCCGACGATCTCCTCGCCGATCATGCGCACGTCGAAGCGCTCGGCGAAGTCGCGCGCGTACTGCGGCCAGCCGAACGCCGCGTGGATGGCGACGGGACCGCGGTGTCCGGTCCGCCAGCTCCGGGTCTCGATGCATTTCGCACCGATGGCAACAAGCGTCCCCCACGGCTGAGTGAGCGTCAGCGCCCTCATCGGCGCGTCACCGCTGGCATGGTTTCCCTCGTGGGTCGAGGGGCCGGAGTCCACCAACGGACTCCGGCCGAGACGTCTTAGGCGAGGTCGCCCTTGCGCCGGATGGCGAGCGCCACCGTGGCGAGGCCAAGGACCACCAGGCCGGCCGCGATCGGCAGGGTCGGCCCCAAGCCGGTCGGGGGAACAGGCACGCTGGCCACGGGACTCGGGGTCGGCGTGGCAGACGCGGAAGGCGCGGGCGAAGGTGTCGGCGTCGGAGCGGCGGCCATGGTGAGCGTCGCCGTCGCCTTGTCACAGCCTCCGGTCGTCCCGACAGCCGTGAACGTGGACGTGCCCGTGGCGACCTCGATCGTGGTCGTGATGGTCGTCCCGGCGGGCTGGTTGCCGACAGTGAAGTTGTAGCTGTCGGACTTGTCCGTGTGCGCGGAGTCGGTGTAGACGCACGTCTCGCTATTGGTGCCTGCCGTGCAGACGGCAGTCGTGTCGCCGTTGCCGGTGAAGG
>JBOGYN010000505.1:0-14543 GCA_050696855.1 Solirubrobacteraceae bacterium
TGACCATGGCCAAGAACCTGTACGGCACGCTGATCGCCGGCGGCATCCTCGCGATGTTCATGTTCCAGGTCTTCGTCAACGTCGGAATGACGATCGGGATCATGCCCATCACGGGCGTCCCGTTACCCCTGCTCAGCTACGGCGGGTCGTCGGTGATCGTCACCTTTATCGCCATCGGACTGCTGCAGTCGATCTATATCCAGGCCCGGATTGCGTCGACTGGTAAGTCCCGGGCGCTACTTTCGTAATGCCGCCTCGCGCATTTCTGCGCGCGGCCCCAATTTCCAAAGGACTGAATGACAATTGAAGAAGCAAGTGCTGGTCAGCGTCGACCGGGGGGAGACCCGGGTCGCGCTGCTCGAAGCGACGGGCACTGTGGGCCCGCGCAAGCCCGCTCAGAGCGCCTCGCGCCGCAAGCGTAAGCCCGGCCCCACGGCTGGGTACAGCGTCGCCGAGCTGTATCTGGAGCGACGCGGTAACCGCTCGATCGTCGGCAACATCTACAAGGGCCGGGTCGACAACGTCCTGGCCGGGCTCGAGGCGGCGTTCGTCGACATCGGGCTGGAGAAGAACGGCTTTTTGCACGTCGACGAGATCGTGCTTCCGGGCGTTGAGGCTCCGCGGCGTGGCCGCGGCGGCGCTCGCGACGGCCGCCAGATCACAGATATGCTCAAGCCCGGCCAGGAGATCGTCGTCCAGGTGGTCAAGGATCCGCTCAAGACCAAGGGCGCCAGGTTGTCAATGGACCTCACGATCGCCGGTCGTTACATGGTCTACGCCCCTTATGGCGAGGGTGTTGGTGTCTCGCGACGGCTTGACGAGAAGGAGCGCGAGCGTCTGCGCAAGGAGGCCGCCAAGCTAGAGCTGAAGGGGGCCGGGGCGATCATCCGCACCTCAGCTCAGGGCGCCAAACGGGCCGACCTCGAACGTGAGCTGGTCTACCTGTTCAAGCTCGGCGAGGTGCTGCAGAAGCGGGTCGAGGGAACCGCCGCGCCGGCGCTCGTCTTCCAGGAGGCCGACCTCTCAGTGCGGGTGGTGCGCGACATCTTCTCCGCCGAATTTGAGCGGGCCGTGGTCAACGATCCCAAACAGCATCACCGCCTGGTCTCGTTCTTCTCGCGCACCGCGCCCGAGCTGGTCGAGCAGGTGGACCTGTGGGAGGAGTCCACGCCCCTGTTCGAATCGTTCGGGGTCGAGGATGTGCTCGCTTCCACGCTCTCGCGCCGCGTTGATCTGCCCAGCGGCGGCTATCTGATCATTGATTACGCCGAGGCCCTGACCGTGATCGACATCAACTCAGGCTCGTTCATCGGCCGCGGCAAGGGGGCCCGGCTCGAGGACACGATCACCAAGACCAACCTGGAGGCGGCCGACGAGGTGGTGCGCCAGCTGCGCCTGCGTGACATCGGCGGCATCATCGTCATCGACTTCATCGACATGGCGCGCTCGCGCAACCGTGATGCGGTCCTCAAGACGCTGCGCAAGGCGCTGGACGAGGATCGCACCAAGACCTTCGTGGTCGAGATCTCACCGTTGGGCCTGGTCGAGATGACCCGGCAGAACGTCACCGACGGGGTCCGCGAGATAATGACGCGGCCGTGTCCAACTTGTTCTGGCGAGGGCGTGATCAAGTCCGAGGAGACGATCGCGATCGAGTTCGAGCGCCGGATGCGCGACCTGGCCAAGGACGTCTCAGCCGAGGCGATCCTGATCCAGATGAACCCCCGGGTGAGCGCCGAGTTCACCTCCGAGGGCGCCCGAGCGCTCCGGACGGTGGAGGAAGAGACCGGGAAGTGGTTTCACTTCGAGGGATCCGAAGGGCTCCCGCTCGAGCACTTCCGGGTGCTCCTGGAAGGTGACCGCGAAGAGGTGCTGGAGCGGGCGCTGCCCTTCCGCGAGGGCGAGGAGGTCCACGTCGAGATCGTCGAGCCCCACATGTACAGCCCCGGGGATGCGGTGGCCAAGATCGACGGCTACATCATCCAGGTCAAAGGCGGAACCCGGTACGTCGGCGAGAAGCATCTGGTGCGCATCGACGAGGTCGGTCGCACGGCCGCGGTGGCCTCCCTGGTCGACATCGCGGGCTCCGGTTCCTCGGGCTCGTCGGGCTCATCCGGCTCCGGCTCGTCCGGGCCCTCCGGCTCCGGCTCCGGCTCGTCCGGCTCGTCCGGTTCCGGCTCGTCCGGGCCCTCCGGCTCCTCCGGGTCTTCCGGCGGCGACGGGTCAGGGGCCAGCGAGGATGAACTAGAATCCAAGCCTCGGCGCCGTGGCCGCAGAGGCGGACGGCGCCGTTCCGGCGCTACGGCCGGCTCGAGCTCTCCGTCCTCAGGATCTGACTGACCATGTACGCGATCATCAAAACCGGTGGGAAGCAGTACCGCGTGGCGGAGGGTGAGTCCCTCCTGATTGAGCGGCTGCCCGTGGCCGAGGGCGACACCGTCGAGCTGCCCACGCTGCTGTTCGTCGATGGCGAGGACGTCCTGGACGGCGATGGGCTCGATGACATCATGGTGTCCGCCCGGGTGCTCGCCCACGAGCGCGGACCCAAGCTGCGGATCGTCAAGTTCAAGCCCAAGCGCGGCTACAAGCGTCGCGCCGGCCACCGTCAGGAACTGACCCGGATCGAGGTCACCTCGCTGGGTCGCTCGGGCGGGCGCAGCAAGTCCCGCGCGTCGGCGAAGGCTCCGGCCTCGGCGGCGAAGGCTCCGGCCTCGGCGGCGAAGGCTCCGGCCTCGGCGGCGAAGCCCAAGCCGAAGCCTCGTGCCGCAGCGGCCAAGCCCGCCGGCGCCGCCGGATCCGAGACCGAACCAGCTTCTCAGACGGAGGTCAGCGATGGCTCATAAGAAAGGCCTCGGCTCCAGCCGCAACGGCCGTGACTCCAACGCCAAGCGTCTTGGCGTCAAGGTATTTGCCGGCCAGGCCGTGACCGGCGGCGAGATCATCGTCCGCCAGCGCGGCACCCGCTTCAAGCCCGGCGACGGCGCCGGCATCGGGCGCGACGACACGATCTACGCCCGGTCGGCCGGCACGGTGACGTTCACGCGTGGCCGCCGCGGACGCATGATCTCGGTGGTCGGTGACGCCGACGCCGGCAGCTCCGCGTCCAACGACGCGGCCGCCCCGCCTGACGCCGCCGCCTGAGGCCGCTGGCGCCGGGCCTTCGGGCCCGACGCGCCGACCTGCAAAACGCGCAAAACCTGGCCGCCCGGCGCAAGCTTTTCCGCTCGTGCAGGCCTGGCCCTCACTTTGCGCAAAACTCGGCGCGCGGGCTCGAACTTTTCACATTTTGCATGCTCCGCTCGCCGGGTGGTGGCTCGCGCCCGCCCGGTGGTGGCTCGCGCCCGCCCGGTGGTGGCTCGCGGCCGCACTGGTGGAGGCTCGCGCCCGCCCGCAGGGCTCGCGCCGTCAGTGCGGGGTGGCTACGGAAGGCGTCCCGTCGCAGGCTGCGAGCCCGCGGTCAACTGCGCCGTGCACATCGGGCAACGGATCGCGGCCGCCGGGATCTCGGTGGTGCACTCGGGGCACTGCTTGATCGTCGGATCCCCCGTGGCTCGGCGGGCGGTGAACGCCTCGTAGGGCTTGACCACGAAGAAGAATACGGCGGCGCCGGTGGTGACGAACGTGATCAGGTTGTTGATGAAGTCGCCGTACAGGAATTGGCTTGAGTTGATGGTGAACGAGAGCGCCCCAAAGCTCGGCTTCCCGATGATCAATCCGATGATCGGCGTGATCAGGTCAGCGATCAGCGCCTTGACTACCGCTGCGAACACCAAGGCCATCACCAGCCCTACGGCGAGCGAAACCAGATCGCCCTTGATCAAGAAGCTCTTGAAGTCCTCGGCCAGCTTTCTCACGGCGTACCTCCCAGTAGGCGTGTCTTTGAGCGCGAGAAGCATATCCCCGCGCCCGCATCCCCGGCCCCGCGACGCGACGCAACGCGACGCGACGCGACGCGACGCGACGCGAGAGTTTCCCTGCACGTTCGGACGCGTGGAGGTCAGCTGTCCTGGCTGATGGGCCGCACGAGAATCTCGTTGACGTCCACGTGCGCCGGCTGGGAGACCGCGAACATCACCGCCCGGGCGATGTCCTCGGGCTCGAGCGCCCCCGAGACGGGATTGTCGAAGAAGGGCGTGGCCACCATTCCCGGCTCGATCAGGGTCACGCGCACGCCGGTCCCATCGAGCTCCTGACGGGCCGCCTCGCCCATCGCGGTCACGGCCCACTTCGTGGCCGAGTACAGCGATCCGGGCAGCGCCCGCCGACCGGCCACCGACCCGGTCAGGAGCAGATGCCCCCGGGCCTCGGTCAGCGCCGGCAGAGCGGCGCGGATCGTCAGCGCAGCGCCATAGACGTTGGTCAGCACCATCGAACGCCAGAGCTCTGGTGATTCCTTCAGAAAACCCCGGGCGGCGCCGAAGCCGGCGTTGGCGAAGACGACGTCGACCCGCCCGAAGGTCTCCCGGGCGGCCGCCACCATTCGCTCCTGATCCTCCCATTCGGTCACGTCGGTGGTCAGAGCGAGCGCCCGTCCTGCGCCCCCGAGCTCGTCTGCGAGCGTCTGCAAACGGTCGGCGGAGCGAGCGGCGAGGACCACGCGATACCCCGCCTGGGCGGCGGCCCGCGCAGTGGCGGCGCCGATTCCGCTCGAAGCGCCCGTGATCAGGAATACGGGATCGGACATAGTCTGAGTGTGCACGATCGAGCTCGCATTCACGTCGAGGCCGGCGCCGGCGGCGACGGCTGCCTGAGTTTTCGCCGCGAAGCGAACGTCCCCAAGGGCGGACCCGACGGCGGTGACGGGGGCCGCGGGGGCGACGTCGTCCTGCTCTGCGATGACTCGCTGCGCGATCTGGCCACCTACCGCCGCCGGTCGCGCTACTCGGCCCGGCGCGCCGGGCACGGTGAGGGCTCGCTGCGCCACGGCGCCGACGGGGGTGTGCTCGAGCTGCGGGTCCCGCCCGGCACCGAGGTCACGGTGGAGCGCGACGGCACCCGCCACGATCTGATCAGAGCCGGGCAGCGCGCAGTGGTGGCCCTCGGCGGACCCGGGGGACGAGGTAACAAGCGCTTCGCCGGCCCGACCCACCAGACGCCGCGCTTCGCCGAGCGGGGCCTGCCCGGCGAGGACACGTGGCTGGTCATGCAGCTCAAGCTGCTCGCCGACGTGGGCCTGATCGGCCTGCCCAACGCCGGCAAGTCCTCTCTGCTCGCGCGCCTCACCCGGGCCCAGCCCAAGGTGGCGGGATACCCGTTCACGACCTTGGCCCCGGTCCTCGGGACCCTCGAGGCCGACTCGCGCCAGCTGATCATCGCGGATATTCCGGGCCTGATCGAAGGCGCCAGCCAGGGCGCCGGTCTCGGGCATGAGTTCCTCGCCCACGTCGAGCGCACACGACTGCTCGTGCACGTCCTGGACCTCAACCCGCTGGACGGGTCAGACCCGGTCAGCAATCACGCCGTCGTCGAGCGCGAGCTGGCCGACCACGATCCTCGCTTGGCCGCGCTGCCACGGATCCTCGCGCTCTCCAAAGCCGACCTGGTCGACGCCGAGCGCGCCGACCGCGCCCGGGCGGAATGGGCGCAGCGGCTCGGGCCCGAGATCCCGATCCTCGTCACCTCGTCCGTGGCCCAGCTCGGCCTGCGCGAGCTGGGCGCCGAGCTGCTGCGCCGGGTGCCGGTCACCGCCGAACCGGAGCGCGGGTCGGCTCCGGAGGCCACCGAGGCGCCGGCCGAGCTCGCCGAGCACCGGGTGTTTCGTCCCGCCGCGAGACGGAGCTACCACGTGAACCGGATCGGGGACGGGTCCTACGCGGTCACCGGCGAGGGCATCGATCGCCTCGTGGCTCGCTACGACCTTGAGAACGACGAGGCGCTGGCCCATCTGGAGCGGCGCCTGCGCGGGATCGGGGTCATCCGAGCGCTCGAAGCGCAGGGCTTCGAGTCCGGCGACGACGTTCAGATCGCCGGAATCGCGTTCGACCTCGACCCAGAGGTGTAGGATTCCGGCGCTTTCGTTACGCCGGATTCCAGAGGAGGAACTGCCATGCGTCGTGCCGTCGGGACATCGGGCTGGCCGCGCGCGATCGGCGGTTTGCGCGCCCCAGGCGGGCTGCGCGCGATATTGGTCTCATCCGCGGTCGCAGCCCTCTCGGCCATGGCGGCTGGGCTGGCTGGACCAGCGGTCGCGGGAGCCCAGGTGCTCAGGGTCGGCACCTTCGGCGGGATCCCAGGTCAGTTCACTTCGATCCAGAGCGCGGTCAACCGGGCCAAGCCGGGCGACGTGGTCCTGGTCGGGCCCGGGGACTACAAGACGACCTCGGTTCGCTTCCCGGCGGGCGGCGACAAGTTTCCGGCCGACATCCTGATCACCACTGGCGGCCTGACCCTGCGCGGGATGGATCGCAACGCGGTTACGATCGACGGCACCAAGGCCGGCTCGCCGCGGTGCTCGAGTGCCGCTGGCGACCAGGGGTACGGCGCCCCGTTCTCTGACACGGCCTCCGGGAGCGCCGGCTACGGCGCCGCCCGAGCCAGCGATGCGCCCTCGGGGATCAACGGCGTGTTGATCTACAAGGCACCCAATGTCGCGGTGCAGAACCTCAACGTCTGCAACTTCCTCGGCGGCGCCGCCGACGCCGGCAACGGCGTGTGGTGGAACGGTGGCGCTGACAGCGGCCAGGTCGGCGGCCACGGCTTCTCCGGCTCTTACCTGACCGCGACCAGCACCTTCTACCAGGACGAGACCAGCGCGGCCCAATACGGGGTCTTCTCCAGCAACTGGAGCGGCGGGACCTGGGATCAGATGTACGCCTCGAACTTCAATGATTCGGGCTTCTACATCGGCGCCTGCCAGCAGGTCTGTGACCAGACCATGAACCACATCTGGTCGCAGTACAACGCGCTCGGCTACTCGGGGACCAACTCCGGCGGCCGGCTGCTGATCGAGAATTCCGAGTTTGACCACAACAAGGATGGCTTCGACACCAACAGCCAGAACGCCGACGAGCCGTCACCCCAGGACGGTGCCTGCCCGACCGGGGTCTCGCCTCCGGTCAGCGGAGCGCAGACGTGCTGGGTGTTCACCAACAACTACGTGCACGACAACAACAACCCCGACGTGCCTTCCGCCGGCTCGGCCGCCGGTGGCCCGGTCGGGACCGGCCTGTCGCTCTCCGGGGGACGCAACGACACGATCATGAACAACCGCTTTGAGAACAACGGCGCCTGGGGCCTGATCGTCGTGCCCTATCCCGACAGCGGGCCGCCCTGCACCGGTGGCACCCAGACCCCGGCCGCGTGCATCTTTGACGAGTCCGGGATCGCCGTCCTCAACAACAGCTTCAAGAACAACGGCGGCTTCGGCAACCCGACCAACGGCGACATCGCCGCCGTCAACACCGAACCGGGCCCGACCGATTGCTACAGCGGGAACATCGACGGCAGCGGCTCCGCCACTACCTCGCCGTCCACCCTCCAGCAGCAGTATCCGAGCTGCAACGGCCAGACCGTGGCGCCCAATCAGAACCCGGTCTTCCTGTCCGAGGTGGCCTGCGACTCGCAGTCAATCCAGCTGGCCGCGCTCTCGGGTGGATCGTTCTGTCTGCCCGGCAGCAACTACCCCCGTCATGCAGCGGGGCAGCCGATGCCGCCCGTCCCAAGCGGGCTGCCGAGCATGCCCAATGTCTGCTCGGGCGTGTCCGCTGACCCATGGTGCAGCGGCCAGGTGACCAACTTCCCCAAGTGCGCCGGGAAGTTCGTTTCGACCCGGCTGACGCTCAACATGCGTGAGAAGTTCACCGGCGTGACCACTCGGGTCAACAAGCGCAAGGCGATCTTCCACCGCGAAAAGGGCTCCCATACCCGGGTGCGCTTCTTCCTCTCCAGCGCGCGCCACCGGCGGGTGCGGGTGAGCTTCGGGATGCACATGAAGGTCAACGGCAACCCCGAGACGACTCGATTTACCAGGATCTACCACCGTTGCTGATCCTCTAGAACGCCGTACGTCTCCGTCCCGCGCGCGGCTTCACCCGCAACGCCGCGCGTGCGGACGGAGAGTAGGATCGCGGCCGTCCCGGCCGGACAACGTTTTTCGAGAGGAGCTCTATGCGTCGTGGAATTGCGGTGCTGGTCGCGGTTGGGGCGGTCTTCGCCTTGGCCGGCTCGGCGACCGCCCGGGTGCTTCGGGTCGGTTCCTACCACGGGATTCGCGGTCAGTTCCAGTCCATCCAGGCGGCGGTAAGAGCCGCCCACGCCGGGGACTGGATTCTCGTCGGCCCCGGTGACTACAAGACCGCGCCCAAGCAGATCAGCTCGCCGAAAGGCCACCGGGAGTTCCCCGCCGGCGTTCTCATCACCAAGGCCCACCTTCACATCCGGGGCATGAACCGCAACACGGTGATCGTCGACGGGACCAAGCCCGGCTCGAAGCTCTGCAGCCGCGCCGGCCACGCGCAGAATCTCGGCTATCGCGTACCCGGCAAGAAGGCTTCGGGTCTGAACGGCCTGATGGTCTGGAAGGCAGCCGACGTCTCGATCGAGAACCTGACCGCCTGCAACTTCCTCGGCGGCTCGCAGGTCGCCGGTAACCAGATCTGGTGGAACGGCGGCGAAGCTGGCCGGATCGGTGGGTACGGCTTCCACGGCACCTACCTGAGCGCAACCAGCACCTACTTCAAGACCGAGAAGACGGCGGCCACCTACGGGATCTTCTCCAGCAACTGGAGCGGGGGCTCGTGGGACCAGACCTACGCGTCGAACTTCAATGATTCGGGCTATTACATCGGCGCCTGCCGGCAGGTCTGCAACCAAACGATCAACCACGCCCACGGCCAGTACAACGCGCTCGGTTACTCGGGCTCCAACTCGGGCGGGCGGCTGCTGATCGAGAACTCCGAGTTTGACCACAACGAGGATGGGTTCGACACCAACAGCCAGAACGGCGACAACCCGCCGCCGCAGAACGGCGGCTGTCCGACCGGCGTCAAGCCGCCCGTACCCGGTGCTCCCAGCTGCTGGGTGTTCACCCACAACTATGTGCACGACAACAACAACCCCAACGTGCCGGCCGCCGGCACGGCCGCCGCCGGTCCGGTGGGGACGGGAATGTCGGTCTCGGGGGCTCGAAACGATACGGTCATGAACAACCGCTTCGTCCGCAACGGCGCTTGGGGTGTGATCTTTGTCCCCTTCCCCGACTCGGGGGCGCCGTGCACGGGCGGGACTCCGAACTTCCCACTTCTGGGGCCCGGAAGCTGCCTCTACGATCAATGGGGCAACGCGCTGATCGGCAACCAGTTCAGCCACAACGGCGGCTTCGGCAATCCGAGCAACGGCGACTTCGCCGCGCTCAATCTGGAGTCTGGCCATCCGACCGACTGCTATCACGCCAACACCGAGCAGGGTGGCGGCACTCCGACCAGCTCGCCGGCCGGCCTGCAGCAAACACACCCGAAGTGCGACGGGAGCCCCGCGGCCAGCAGCACAGGGCCGTTCTTGGGCGAGGTCTACTGCGACTCTCAGCTCGATATCTCGCTGTGCCTCCCAACCGACCGCTACCCGCGGCGCACCAAGATCGTCATGCATCTCGTGCCCAAGCAGAAGACGATGAAGAACCCCTGCGCGGGCGTGCCCACCGACCCGTGGTGCGGCAAGAAGAAGAAGTAAGCGTGCGCGGGCGTCGGCGACGGTCTCGCCGGCGCCCGTAAGCTCTCATCGTGTGAGCTGCCTGGTCGTCAAGCTCGGCTCGAGCATCGTCGCCGACGATCGCGGCAACGTGCGCACCGACGTCCTCGGCCGTCTCTGCGACGAGCTCGCCGAGCTGCACCGAGCCGGGCGTTCGGTGATCGTCGTCACCAGCGGCGCGATCGCGCGCGGGATGGGGGTGATGTCGCTGCCGCTGCGCCCCCGGGCCATCGACGAGCTCCAGGCGGCCAGCGCGGTCGGCCAGGGCAAGCTCTATCAGGTCTACGACGACCTCCTGCGTGAGCGCGGTCTGCCCACCGCCCAGGTGCTCCTGACCTTCTTTGACATGAGCGCCCGCACGCATTACCTCAATGCCCGCCGGACGCTGCGCAAGCTGCTCGAGTGGCGCGTGGTCCCGGTTATCAACGAGAACGACACCACCACCACCGACGAGATCTCGTTCGGCAACAACGACTTCCTGGCCGCCCAGGTCGCGATTCTGCTCAGCGCCGACCTGCTGCTGCTGCTCACCGACGCCGCAGGCGTGTTTGAGGCCGACCCCCGGATCCATCCCGGGGCGGCGCGGGTTACGCGGGTGGAAGACTTCTCCTCGTTGGACGGCTTCGACATCGGCCACGCTTCCTCGCCGCTCGGCTCGGGCGGCATGCGCTCCAAGGTTGTGGCGGCCGAGATGGCGACGGCGGCCGGAATCGAGACCGTGATCGCCAGTGGCCTCGAACCCGGGATGATTCTCGCCGCCGAAGCTGGACACGACGTCGGGACGCGCTTTCCGGGCCGGGAGGGGCGCTACTCGAGTTTCAAGCTGTGGCTCAAGTACGCCAAGCCCACGCGGGGGCGAGTCCTGGTGGACGCCGGCGCGGCCCGGGCGCTGCGCGAGGGCGGGACCAGCCTGCTCCCGGTGGGCGTGGTCGAGGTGACCGGCACCTTCGCCGCCGGTGATGCCGTCGAGGTGCTGTCCGGCCAGTCGGCGGTAGGCAAGGGCATCAGCAACTACTCGGCAACCGAGCTGCGCCAGGTCAGCGGCCTGCAGTCAGCGGCGGTTCGTGAGCGACTGCCCCGGGCGAGCGAGGAGGCAATCCACCGGGATTACTTCGTGCTCACGTAGCCGCGAGTCCCGGGAGTCCGGCGGGCTCGCGTAACCTTGTAACCATGGCCAGCACGACTGTCTCCATCTGCGAGGTCTGCACCGCCGCGCAGCGCGCCTCACGCGAGCTTGCGACCCTGGGATCCACGGTCAAAAACGCCGTCCTGGAGGCGATTGCGCTCGCGCTGACCCACGCCACCGCCGAGATTCTCGAGGCCAACGCCCGTGATCTCGAGCGCGGCGCCGAACACGGGCTCTCAGCGGCGCTCTTGGACCGCCTCGCCCTCGACGAGGGCCGGATCGCTGAGATGGCCGCCGGCGTGCGGACGATCGCCGCCCTGCCTGACCCGGTCGGCGAGGTGATCGACGGCTCCACCTTCCCCAACGGCCTGCGGATGCGCTGCGTCCGTGTCCCGCTCGGCGTGATCGCCGTCGTCTACGAGGCGCGCCCGAACGTCACTATCGACGCGGCCGCGCTGTGCCTGAAGTCCGGTAACGCCGTCGTCCTGCGCGGCTCGAGTGCGGCGGCGCACTCCAACGCCGTGCTCGCCGGGGTGGCCACCGCCGCTGCCACCAGCGCCGGGCTGCCGGCCGGGGCGCTGGCTCTGCTGAGCGCCGGCGATCGATCCGACTTGGCCGAGCTGGCCAGCCAGACCGGGGTGGTCGACCTGATCATCCCGCGCGGTGGCGAGGGCCTGAAGGCGGCGCTCAAGGAGGTCGCCACCGTCCCCGTGATCTACGCCGCTTCGGGCAACAACCACGTCTACGTCGACGCCGGGGCCAACCTCGAGGACGCGCTCGCCATCGTCCTCAACGCCAAGCTTCAGCGTCCAGGGACGTGCAACGCAGCCGAGAAGCTGCTCGTTCACCGGGATGTCGCCGCCACCTTCCTGCCCACCGTCCTGGCGGCTCTGACCGAGGCCGGGGTGACCCTGCACGGCGACGAGCGGGCGCGGTCGGCCGCCCCCGGGATCGTGGTCGATGCCGCTACCGACGAGGACTGGGACACGGAGTACCTGGCCCTCGAGATGGCCGTTGGGATCGTCGAGGGCACCGCCGAGGCGATCGCCCACGTCAACGCCCACGGCAGTGGCCATTCGGAGGCGATCGTCACGGGTAGCACCGAGTCAGCGTCGGCCTTCCAGCTCGGTGTCGATGCCGCCTGCGTCTACGTCAACGCCTCCACCCGCTTCACCGACGGGGGGGAGTTCGGCAAGGGAGCCGAGATCGGAAACTCGACCCAGAAGCTTCACGCCCGGGGCCCGATCGGCTTGCGTGAGCTCTGCACCTTCAAATATCTCGTCGAGGGCGACGGCCACATCCGCCGTTGACGCGCTGTGCGGATGGGAATTCTCGGCGGCACGTTCAATCCGCCCCACCTTGGTCACCTCGTCTGCGCCCAGGAGGCGTACCGTGAGCTCGAGCTCGACCGCGTGATGCTGATTCCGGCCCGCATTCCCCCGCACAAGCCGGTCGAGCACGAGCCCGGGGCATGGCATCGGCTCGAGCTGTGCCGGCTGGCCGTAGCGGGCGATGAGCGCTTCGCGGTGTCCGAGTTGGAGGTCGGGCGCGAGGGGCCGTCGTACACGGTCGATACGCTTCAGGAGCTGACCGCCCAAGCACCCCAGACCGAGTTCGTCCTGATCGTCGGTGGCGACATTGCCGCCTGCCTCCCGCGGTGGCGCGAGCCCGAGCGGGTGCTCGAGCTGGCGACGCTGGCCATCGCCAAGCGTCGTGGCACAGCTCGTTCATCGGTCGACGCGGCCCTCGAGGCCCTCCCGGGCGGAGAGCGCGCCCGGTTCTTCTCGATGCCGCGCATCGGCGTCTCCTCGACGATGGTGCGCCGGCGGGTCCGGACCGGCCAGCCAATCCGCTATCTGGTCCCCGATGCGGTCTCGGACTACATCGCCGAACACCGCTTGTACGCGGGGGCGCGGTATGAGTCCAGGTACCGGTCACCATGCCACCCAAGCGCCCGAGGCCATCCTGAGTCCTGAGCAGATGGCCGCCGTGATCGGCGAGCTCGCCTCGGATCGCAAGGCGCTGGACATCGTCCAGCTCGACCTGCGGGGCATGATCGGCTATGCCGACTACTTCGTGATCTGCACCGGGCGCACCGACCGTCAGACCCGGGCCATCCACGATGGCATCCATCAGGGTCTGAAGTCCGAGCACCGGCTGCTGCCCCGGCGGGTCGAGGGCGTCAGCGAGGCGCGCTGGATCCTGCTCGACTACCTCGATGTCGTCGTGCACATCTTCACGCCCGAAACGCGCGACTACTACCGCCTCGAGCAACTCTGGGGCGAAGCCCCCTCGCACGCGGTCAGCGCGGGCTGAGCCGCCCCCGGGCAGGAACGTAACCGGGTCGGGCGCGCGCTCAGAGCTCAGAGCTCAGAGTGCGGTCATCAGCTTGGGCGCGACTTCCTTCTTGCGGCTCATCACGCCCGGGAGATCGATCGTGCCGTCGTCGGCCTGGACCCCGAAGGAGCGGGCCACAGCCGCGACGTCACCGGCCACCAGCATCTCGGTCCCGTGCGCGAGCACGTCGGTGACCATCAGCGCATAGAGGGCCAGCTCCTTGCGCTCGCGCTCGGCCTGCATGACCTCGAGCAACTCCTCGCGACGATCGAGCAGCGCCCTGCCGACCACCTCGACCTGGGCGATGCAGATCGTGCGCTCGCCGGCGACCTGATAGCGCTTGGCGTCGCGGGTGACGATTTCCTCGGCGCTGACCTCCGAGACGTCGGCGGTGGACTCGAACATCTCGCGCCCCAGCTCGCGTGCGTTGAGGGCCAGCGCCCGCTCGAGGTACTCGACGACCGCGTGGTCACGCTCCGTGGTGGTGGGCGAGTTGAGAATCACCGTGTCTGAGAGCACGGCGCCGAGCAGCATCAGCGCGCTGGTCGGGCTCGGCTCCAGCCCGTTCTGACGGAAGCGCTCGACGACCAGGGTGGCAGTCGAGCCCACCGGATCGAAGGTTGCCGTGACCGGAATCCGGGTCTCGATCGAGCCGATGTGGTGGTGGTCGAGGATCTCGAGGATCTCAGCGTCCCCGATCCCGATTGCGCTCTGGCCCTGCTCGGCGTGATCGACGAGGATCACCCGCCGCCGCGGTGGGGCTACCAGATCCGAGCGCGTGATCAGGCCGATCGGCCGCTGATCGCCGTCCACGGCCACCGCGGCGCCGTAGTGAAGCTCCTTGATCTGTTCGGAGATGTCGGCGACCAGGAAGTCGGGTGTGACAGTCAGGGGCTCGGACTCCATCAGCGCTCGGCACGGGGCAGCCAGGGTGATCATCCGGCCCGAGACGTAGCTGTCCAGGGGGGAGACGAGGATCGCCGTCCCCTGCTGGCGGCCCAGCTCGAGGACATCGTCGGCCGGCCGGGCCGAGTTCGAGATCACCACCAGAGCGGCGCCGTTGTCGATCGCCAGCCGCTGGGCGTCGGAGCGATCTCCGACCACCACCACGTCCCCAGTGGAGATACCGCTTTCGGTGTCCGCGTCCATCGAGTGGACCCACACGCGTCCCGACAGCTGGTGGTCCTCGCCGATCACGAGCTCGCCCTCCAGCAGGGCGACGATGGCACTGATGTAGGTGGGGGCGTCCTCGAGCGTCGAGGTCCGGCGCGACTCGCGGATGTAGCGGCGGGCCAGCGCGCGCTCAGTCAGGACTCCGGTGAGAGCGCCGTGGGCGTCAACGATCGGGACCAGCTCGAGATCGGCCTTACCCATGGCCAGCCCCGCCTCACGGATC
>JBOGYN010000506.1:0-7851 GCA_050696855.1 Solirubrobacteraceae bacterium
GGCCACCAGAGCCGCCGCCGCGCCGGGCGAGATCGAGCACGATCGCGCGCACGTGGGCGCCGAGGTCAAAGCTGTAGTCAAGCCACCCCCCGGTCGCCCGGCGTCCCGAGGCGGCCCGGAGGCTCTGGATGGCCTCGGCGGGATCGAGTTCGCGCCGGGCGCGATCGGCGGGGACGCGAACCTTGGGAGCCCCCAGCGCCTGGGCGAGGAAGCGATCGACCAGGCCCGGGCTCGGGGGGCCGTCGGGTGAGAAGCCGGCGGTTGCGCCATTCGCCCCGCTGCCGCTGATGAGTCCCGGCGGCGCCGTCAGCCCGGACGGAAGGTCCCAGACCGCCTGGTCGCCCAGCGCGAGCGCTCGCGTCTGCGCGGTGGGCGCGATCTCGCCGGCGACGAGGACATCGTGGTCACCGAGGACGGGCAGCCAGGGGCCCAGCACGCCCGGGCTGGTGAACCGCCGTCGAGCCGCTTCGAGGAGCCCGGCGTGACGTGGGGCGTCGAGATCGGGGCGGTAGTAGAAGGGGTCGGCGTTGGCCGCCGACTGGATCCCGAAGTAGCCGGCGCCGCCGCTGCCGGGTGCGACGCGTCCGCCCTTGAGGACCGCCAGCGCGACGGCCAGCTCGTTGGCCTGATCGTTGTCGATCAGGTCGCCACCCTGGATCACGGCGTCGGGGGACAGCGCGTGGATCGCGGTCAGGGCTCCGGCGAGGACCTGGGCGGTCAGCGTCTCGTGGGGACGAAAGGTGGATTGAAAGGGCGGCCCGAGACGGTCCAGGAAGGTGACCCGGGCCGGGGACTCAGCATCGAGGACGTGGGCATCGGTGAGGTGAGCGACCGTGGCCAGCGGCGCGGCGTGCGGCGCCCGGGCCCCGAGTTCGGTTCGCGCCCGCAACCGCTCGCCAGGGCCCGGCGCGAGGGCGCCGGTGCCGCGCGGATCCCGGTAGGTGGTGCGTAGGGTGCTGCCGTCCCCAGCTGCCCGCACCGGGCCTTCGGTCCCGCAGCCCGCAGCGAGCAGGGCGGTGCCGGCGAGCATCTCGGCCACGGCGCGACGCCTGGTGATCATTCGGCTCACGTGCCCGCCAGTCCCGGCACCACCGGTTCCCGGGTCACCCGCCGCGTGACCCAGATGACGGCGATCGCGCCGGCGACGATCAGCCCGGCGAGCACGGCGATGATCTGGGCACCTCCCGCCCTGAGCCCGAGGGTGGCGTAGCTGGCAGCGAGGTTGGCCATCGCCGGCCCGAGCACGAGCCGCTCGAGGAGGATGCCGAGCAGCGCGGCGGGCATCACGAGGGCCAGGACCACTCCGGCGAGCAGGCGTCCGATCGCCCCGGCTCCGGCTCCGTTGGCCCGCAGCACGGCCACCGTGCTCCGGCGCTCCTGGAGCGTGAGAGCACAGCTCTGGACCAGCGCATAGAGGCAGACCAGCCCATCGACGATCGCCACCGCTTCGAGGATCGTCCGCAGCACATTGACGAGCGGCACGCCGCGCGCGGTCGCGCCGCTGGCGAGCACGGGCGGAGCACCGAGCGCAGCCAGGGCTCGCGTGACCCGGGCGACATCGGCGCCGGGCGTCAGGCGGATCGCGATCTGCTCGGGCGCCGCCGGGTCGTGGCGGAGCACCGCCGTGGCCGGGAGGAAGGCCACGCGACCGTCGTGGTCAAGCGAGCTGACCACGCCCGCCACGCGCAGGCGGAGCTCGGCGCCCGAGGGCAGGGCCACGGCCAGCGTCGACCCGGGGCTCAGTCCCAGCGCGGCCGCCAGCCCGGCGCCCACCTCGGCCTGCCCGGAGCCGCGCAGCCGGTGGCCGGAGACCAGCGGGGGCGCTTCAAAAGTTGCGTGATCCCCGGGGTAGGCGATCACATCGATCGTCTCACCGAGCGAATAGGAATCGGCCGCCTCGACCTGATAGCGAGGAGCGGCCGCCTGCACCCCGGGCACCGCCCGCACCTGCTGCGCGGCGGCGGCGGGAAGGGGCGAGCTCAGCTGGTAGCGCTTGCCCAGGGCACCCGGGTCGGTCTCGAGCGCCGAGAGCGCGGAAGCGAGCGCGAGCAGCAGGAGCACGAAGCCGGTCGAGACGCCCAGGGTGAGCACGGTGGCGGCGAGCCGGCCGCGCCGCGCTCCGACGAGGCGAACACCCAACCCGGCGAGCCCGGACGGGCGCCGGGAAGGTGTTCGGCGCCGGGCGGCCCCCCGGCCGGGACTCAATCCCGCGCCCTGCAGCAGCGCGACCGGGGGACGCCCGGCCGCCTGCCAGGCCGGCCACGCCGCCGCCAGGACAGGGATGAGGATCGCGAGGGCCCAGCCCCCGGCCAGCGGCAAGATCAGCGCCGTGCCCGGCGGCGGCTCGTTGAGCAGGGTGAGGAGGCGGTCACTGGGTCCGAGCGTGACCAGGGCGCCCGCGAGCGTCCCGATTGCGGCCGCCGGAACCGCGACCGCGGCGGCCTCGATCGCCTGCACCCGCACGAGATGGCCCCGGGTCGCGCCGACAGCGCGACTGACGCCGATCGCCTTCATGCGGCGCTGGACCT
Source organism: Solirubrobacteraceae bacterium (assembly GCA_050696855.1). GTDB lineage: Bacteria > Actinomycetota > Thermoleophilia > Solirubrobacterales > Solirubrobacteraceae > Palsa-465. The sequence goes on from JBOGYN010000506.1 coordinate 2,529, forward strand.
CGGCCCGGGCGGAGGCCGCCAAGATCACTCCGGCGCTGGCCAGCGCGAAGACCGAGAGCGCGACGAGCAGATCGATCACGATCCCGGCGGCCTGATCGAGCAGGACCCGCACACCGGTCCGCGTGATCACGCGCAGTCCGTGCAGCCCGAAGCTGGTCAGCCGAGCCTGGGTGAGGACGGTGTTGAGATAGCGGGGATCGCGCAGCCAGAGCTCGGCCGTGCTGACCTGCGGATTGGCGTCACGTCCAAAGCGGGCGACGAGCGACGCCCGAGACAGATAGAAGCGCGGGACTCCGAGCGGATACCCGACGTCGTCGGGCGCTTGCGCCAAGCCGACGATCCGCAGGCGTCCGACCGGGTCGACATGCAGCGTGCTGCCGATCCCGAGCCCCCAAGCCTGGGCGAGGCCCTGCTCGATCACGACCTCGCCGAACCGAGACGAAACATCACGGCCGGCGACGATCGCGTACCCACGCCGACCGCGGCCGATCACTTCGGCCGACGCCTGCTCGTTGTGGTGACCACGGGCGTCAATGCCGACGTCGGTGAACTCAGTCCGGGTGGAGAAGGCGGCGATGTCGGGCAGCGCGCGGATCCGGCGAGCCACGCGGTCGTAGGACTGAGGGGTGAAGCGAACGATCACGTCGGGGAGGTCGGCGGCCCGGGCCGCGCGGTCAAAGCCGCCACCCAGCCCGTCCGCGATCACGAGCGCCGCCGACAGCATCGCGGCCGCCAAGGCGATCCCGACCGCGGTCAGCGCAGCGCGGCGCCTTCCCGCCCGCAGACCGAGCCGAGCCTCGACCAGGGCCGCCCTCATGGCTGGCGCCGGCGTCCTGCGTCGGCCGCCCCGAGCCCGGTAACGGCCGGGGCGCCGGCCCGCTCGGACTCCGGCCCCAGGACCCCGTTCTCGAGGCGGAGCACTCGGTCGGCGATCGCCGCCGCCTGCGGCTCGTGGGTGACGATCACGACGGCGCGCCCGCTGAGTCCACGCAGGAGCGCCAGCACCCCGGCCCCGTTGTCGGCGTCGAGGTTGCCGGTTGGCTCGTCGGCCAGGACCAGCTCGGGATCATTGACGAGCGCGCGGGCGATCGCAAAGCGCTGCTGCTCGCCCCCGGAGAGCTCGTGGGGTAGGTGGTCGCTCACCCCGGCTAAACCGAGCTCGCCGATCAGGTGGTGCGCCCGGCGGCTTGCGCCGGCGGCGGCGCCCGGCAGGCGGGTCGGGAGCAGGACGTTCTCGGCGCCGCTCAGCTCCTCGACGAGATGAAAGGCCTGAAACACGAACCCGACGTGGCGAAGGCGGGTCCGCGCCAGACCGCGCGCCCCCTGGCGGGTGAGGTGCTCGCCGGCCACCCAGATGTCCCCATCGTCGGGCCGGTCGAGGCCACCCAGGAGGTGCAGCAGCGTCGACTTGCCGCTCCCCGACTGTCCGAGCACGGCCACCACCTCGCCCGCCTCTACCAACAGACTCGCGCCGGCCAGAACGCGACGCTGGGCCCGGCCGCGGCCAACCGTCTTGGTTATCCCCCGCGCCTCGAGAACGGGCACAGCTTCACGGTACCGTGCCCGCGCCGGCCGTCGGCCGGGCGAGCGCGGGGCGCGCGCGGGGCCGCGTCGGCTCCGACCGGCGCAAGCGGGCAAACCAGCGCCCCGCCACCGCCCAGACCTCGGCCGTGCAAAAGCCGCCGGCGCCGGCAATCGCCTCGAGCTCGGCGGCCGCGACCCGGGCCCACGGAAACCAGCCGCTGACCATCTCGCCGCTCTCGAGCCGCGCCTGCGTGCAGCACGTGGTCCCCCACGGAGGCTCGACTTCGGCCAGGATCTCGCCGTCCTCGTCCAACAGCGCGCGCAAGCGGGTGAGCAGGCGCGTCGGCGAGCCGCCGATGCCGATGTTGCCGTCCAGGAGCAGCGCACTGCGCCAGCGGCCGCTCCCCGGAAGCTCGTCGAAGATGTCACCGACGATCGCCCGCCCGCCCCGGCCCACGGCCAGCTCCACCGCCACTGGTGAGAGGTCGACTCCGAGCGCGAACACCCCGCGGGTCGCGAGCGCATGGAGGTGGCGCCCCGGCCCGCAGCCGACATCGAGCACGGGGCCCCTGACCCGGTCCAGCAGCTGCTCGTCGGTGGCGTCAGCCGGCCCGAGCCATCGCTCGAGACCCAGCGGCAGGGTCGTGCCGTCCCGAAACCGCGCCTGCGGAGTCCGGGCCGTGGCGACGCCAGCGCTCAGATCGCCTTCGTAGAGGCGCAGGGCGCTGGTCACGCCGAGATCGATTCCAGCGCGCGGGCAAAGCGGGTGTGGGGGGCGCAACCCGCCACCGCGCGGGCGTCCACGATCGTGTCGACGTCACGGAGCCGCGGCTGCTCGTGCACCCGCAATCCCAGCTCACCCAGCCGCGTCCGCTGCCGATCCCCGGTCAGCTCCGAGCTCATCGGAACCCCGGTGAAGGCGCCGGGAGCCCAGGCGTGGAAGCCGATGCTCCAGTAACCGCCGTCGAGCGCCGGGCCGAGGACAGCGTCGACGTCAGGGCGGCTCAGAGCGCTCAGCCCCTCGCCGAGCAGCGCCGGCGTCAGTTGCGGCGTGTCCATCCCGATCAGCAGCGCTGGCGCATCGATGTCTTCAAAGGCCGCCGCCAGTCTGTCCCCCAGTCGGGCACCGCGCTGGGGCACCACCTCGAATCCCGCCCGCCGCCAAGCGCAAGCGTCACCCTCGAAGACGAGCACACGACGCGACGCGGGCGTGGCCGCCACCACGTCGAGGGTGTCCAACAGCGACGCCCGAGCCAGGCCAGCCGCCTGCCCCGGGGTGCACGGCGGAGTCAGCCGCGTCTTCGTGCGGCCGGCGAGCGGCTCCTTGGCGATCACGATCAACGCGGGCGGCGGCATCGCCTGAACCTAACTCGGCTCCCCTTACAGAAAAAGGAACGTGGGCGAGTGGGCGAGGTAACCGTAAGAGTCTGTTCAGATCTTGGAGTCAGCCCGGAGTCCAGGTAGTCAAAGCGGTGAACAGCCTCTTAATTACTCGCCTCGTGAACGTGATAAGCGCAGTTGGCTGTGTCAGTGTGGACCGGGCATGCGGCCGCCGCACCTCGACCCGGACAAGCCTCCGCCAGGACCCTTTCGGCCTGAGTTCTGGCGCAGCCCGCTGCGCGGCCCGTGGCTGACCGCTCTACTGGGACTGATCCTGCTGATCGGGCTTCCCGTGGTGATTCTGACCGGCCTGCTCTCCAATGATGCCTACCAGCCCGGGCTGGGCGGCAACGCGTTGGGCCGCGATAGCAGCGGCCCGCTGGACTTCTATCTGTTCGGGTGGCCGACCCACCCGTCGTGGCTGTACGCGGTGTCCCAGGGACTACATGTGTCAGTCGGCCTCGCCCTCGTACCCGTGATCCTGGTGAAACTGTGGTCGGTCATTCCCCGACTGTTTGAGTGGCCGCCGGTGCGCAACCCCGCCCACGCGCTCGAGCGCCTGTCGCTGGCCCTGCTGGTCGGCGGCATCCTCTTCGAGCTCGTGACGGGGATCCTCAATATCCAATATTGGTACGTGTTCCCGTTCTCCTTCGTGCAGGCGCACTATTACGGTGCCTGGGTGTTCACCGGAGCGTTCGTCGCCCATGTGACACTCAAGTTCGGCACCATGCGCCGGTCGCTGCGGACGCGATCTGAGGTGTTGACCACCGGCCCATCAGCCGGGCTGACGGTCGAGGCCTCCTCGTTGACGGCCCCGGCCCCGTCGGCGACCACGTTCTCGCGGCGCGCACTGCTTGCAACGATGGGGGCCGGGGCCGCGCTGCTCGGACTCCAGGGCGCCGGTCAGTCGATCGGCGGCCCGTTTCGGTCACTGGCGTTCCTGCTCCCCCGGGGACGGCGCAGACCCGGCTCGCTGGGCTTTCCGGTCAACAAGACCGCGGTCGGGGCTGGGATCTCGGGCGCCAGCATCGGGGCGAGCTGGCGCCTGACGCTGAGGGGGGCGCGTGAGGTCTCGTTTTCGCGTGAGCAGCTCATGGCCATGCCCCAGCACGTTTATGACCTGCCGATCGCCTGCGTCGAGGGCTGGTCGACCACCCAGCGCTGGAGCGGCGTGCGGCTGCGAGAGCTCGCCTCCTTGTGCGGCGTCAACGGGCCGGTGACGGTGACCTCGGTGTCGCTGGAGCACGGCGGCACCTACGGCCGAGCCACGCTAGGACACGAGCAGGTCAGCGACGAACGCTCACTGCTGGCCCTGTGCGTAAACGGTCAGAACCTGTCCCTCGACCACGGATACCCGGCTCGGGTGATCAGTCCCGCCGTGCCCGGAGTCCACTGCACGAAATGGGTATCGACCATGACCTTCGCCAGGGCAGCGTGATGACGCGTCGACTGCGCGAGCACTACGGGGCAGGGCCCCTGCATCTGATCGCCCTGGTGGCCAGCTTCGCGATTGCCGGCGCCGCGGTGGTGGGCTGGTTTGAGCGCCCACGCGACGTCACGACCGTTCTGATCTGGTTCGCCGCGGCGGCTGTCCTGCACGATCTCATGCTGCTGCCGCTGTACTCGCTGTTGGACTGGATCACGGTGGGCGCGGTGACCCGGCGGATCGAGCGGGTGCGGCCAGGACGGGCCGGGACGGATCGGCCGATCAACCCCACCGGGTACATACGCATCCCCGCGCTACTCAGCGTGCTCCTGCTGGTGGTGTTTTTGCCCGTGATCCTCGGACAAGGGACGCAGAGCGAGCTCTCCGCGAGCGGAATCGCCGAGCGTGGCTACCTGGCGCGGTGGCTGCTGGCCTGCGGAGTGATGTTCGCGATCTCGGGCGCGGCCTACGCGGTGGCGACGGCTCGCGTGTCGCGCAGGGGCGCCCGGGCGAACTCGACCATGCCGCGCTGAAAGTCCTCGCGGGCCTGAAAACCGAGCACCCTCTCGGCCCGCTGCGCCGAGGCGAACACGTGCCGCACATCACCGAGTCTGAATTCGCCGGTGACGACCGGCCTCGGGGCGGCGCTCCCGGATGCATCGGCCAGGGCGTCGGCTAGCTCTCCAACCGTCCGGGGTATCCCGCTGGCCACGTTGAAGACGCCCGGGGAGGGTTGCGCCCGGGTCAGTGCCAGGACGTTGGCGCGGGCCACATCACGCACGTGGACAAAGTCACGCAGCTGGCCGCCGTCCTCGAACACCCGTGCCGGAGTACCGGCCGCCATGGCACTGGCAAAGATCGCCGCCACCCCGGCGTAGGGAGTGTCCCGCGGCATCCGTGGTCCGTAGACGTTGTGATACCGCAGGGCAGTGACGGGGACACCGGTCTCGCGGCTGAAGGCGAAGCAGAGATGCTCCTGATGAAGCTTGGTGG
>JBOGYN010000507.1:0-2076 GCA_050696855.1 Solirubrobacteraceae bacterium
ATCCAGGAGGCGATGGAGAAGCAGATGCGCGCCGAGCGTGACCGGCGCGCCGCGATCCTCACCGCGGAAGGGGTCAAGCAGTCCCAGATCCTCACCGCCGAGGGCCAGAAGCAGGCCGCGGTGCTGACCGCCGAGGGCGCCAAGCAGGCGGCGATCCTGCGCTCCGAGGGTGAGGCGCAGGCCATCGCCACCGTGTTCGGAGCCATCCACGCCGGTGATCCCGACCCCAAGCTGCTCAGCTACCAGTACCTCCAGATGCTGCCCGAGCTCGCCCGGGGGGACTCCAACAAGGTGTTCGTGATCCCGTCGGAGTTCGCCGAGGCGTTTGGCGGCATCAGCAAGGCGTTCAGCTCCGCACGCGGTGGGTCGGGGCGCAGCGCCCCTGACGTGGCACCCGCGCCCGACACCAACTCCCGCGCGACGCACGAGTAGCCTCAGACGCGGCGCAAATGTTCGATTCCCTCGCTGAAAAGCTCCAAGCGACCCTGGCTGATGTCCGGGGTCGCGGCACCCTGACCGAAGACGACATCTCCGCAGCGATGCGCGAGATTCGGCTCGCGCTGCTCGAGGCCGACGTCAACTTCAAGGTCGTCAAGAGCTTCACCAACGCCGTCAAGGAACGGGCGATGGGGGCCGACGTCATCGGCCAGCTCAACCCTGGCCAGCAGGTAGTCAAGATCGTCTCCGACGAGCTGACCGAGCTGATGGGCGGCTCAGGCCGCGAGCTCTCCTTCTCGCCCCGGCCGCCGACCGTGGTCCTGATGGCCGGGCTGCAGGGCTCGGGTAAGACGACCGCGACCGGCAAGCTGGCCCGCTATCTCCGTGAGCAGCACGGCTCCTCGGTCGCGGTGGCGGCCTGTGACGTGTACCGGCCCGCCGCCGTGGAGCAGCTGATCAAGGTCGGTACCCAGGCCGGAGCGGCGGTCTATGAGCAAGGCACCGATCGCAGCCCGGTGCAGATCGCCAAGTGGGCTCATGAGCGTGCCAAGTCCGAGGGCAAGGACGTCCTGATCGTCGATACCAGCGGCCGGCTCCACGTGGATGAGGAGCTGATGGCCGAGCTGGCCGAGATCAAGCGCGCGCTCAGCCCCCACGACATCCTGCTCGTGGTCGACGCGATGACCGGTCAGGACGCGGTCAACGTGGCCGAGCAGTTCGCCGAGGTGGTCGACTTCGACGGGGTGGTGATGTCAAAGCTCGACGGCGACGCTCGCGGCGGCGCCGCCCTGTCGGTCAAGTCGGTCACCGGCAAGCCGATCATGTTCGCCTCCACCGGCGAGAAGCTCGATCAATTCGAGCGCTTCCACCCCGACCGGATGTCGCAGCGGATCCTCGGCATGGGCGACGTGATGACCTTGATCGAGAAGGCCGAGTCCTCCTACGACGAGCAGCAGGCGGCTGAGCTCGAGCGCAAACTGCGCAAGTCCGAGTTCGGGCTCGACGACTTCCTTGACCAGATGAAGCAGATCCGCAAGCTGGGCCCGCTCCAATCGCTGCTCGGCATGATTCCCGGCCTCGGCAAGGAGCTGCGCGGGGTCAAGGTCGAGGAGCGCGAGTTCGATCGTCTCCAGGCGATCATTCTCTCGATGACCCCTGAGGAGCGCCGCCGGCCCGAGCTGATCAAGGGATCGCGCCGCTTACGGATCGCCCAGGGGTCGGGCACCAACGTCCAGGCGGTCAAGCAGCTGATCAAGCAGTTCGAGTCCACGCGCAAGATCATGCGCCAGGTCGCCCAGGGCCGGATGCCCGACCTCGGCGCGTTGTTGCGGCAATGACCGCCCGCTCGGCTCGATCCGAAGTGCGCTCAGGCACGCGGCACGCTAACCTCACCGTCGCTATGGCAGTAAGACTTCGATTGACGCGAATCGGCGGACGCAAGAACCCCATCTGGCGGGTGGTGGTCGCCGATCAGCGCTCCAAGCGCGACGGGCGGGTGATCGAAACCGTCGGGCACTACAACGCCCAGACCGAGCCGTCCACGATCGTGCTCAACGAGGAGCGGATTCGCGACTGGCTCGACCGCGGGGCCCAGCCCAGTGGCACCGTGCGCAAGCTCTTGCGCACGCAGGGCATCTC
>JBOGYN010000508.1:0-3604 GCA_050696855.1 Solirubrobacteraceae bacterium
CCGCACAGCCGATGATTGCCGATTCGGCCAGCAGCGTGTCCATCACCCGGTCGGTTCCGAACTCCTCGGCGAACCCGTCGGTGACCTTGAAGGCGCCGCCGAACACGCCGATGTCCTCGCCCATCATCAGCACGCGCTCGTCGGCGCGCAACTCGTCACGCAGCGCGGAGGAGATCGCCTGCAGGTAGGTCATGACCGCCATCAGGCGTCGCCTCCCGAACCCACCGAACCCACCGAACCCACCGAACCCACCGACGCGAACCCACTCCAGGGCGCCTGCCCGTCCCCCAAAGGCGACGCCTCCCCGACGCAGAAGACACCCTCGAGCACGCCCTCGCCGGTCGGCATCGGACCGGCCAACGCCGCCGCCGCCGCCGCCTCGATCTCCGCGGTCACCGCAGCACGCAACGCCTCCACGTCGACACCCAATTCGAGCAGGCGCTTCTCCTGGCGCTCGAGCGGATCGCGCTGGCGCCACTTCTCCACTTGCTCCTTGGGCACGTACTTCATGTCGTCGTGAGCGGCGTGCCCGTGCATGCGCATCGTCACCGCCTCGATCAGCGTCGGGCCGTCACCCGCCACCGCGCGCTCGCGGGCGGCCCGGGTGGCCTCGAACATCGCCTCGACGTCGTTGCCGTCCACGGTCACCCCGGCAAAGCCGTAGGCCGCCGCGCGCTCCACCGGGTCCACGGCGAACTGCTTATCAAGCGGGGTCGAGTACGCGTACTGGTTGTTCTCGAGCACGAACACCACCGGAAGCTTCTGCACCCCGGCCCAGTTCATCGCCTCGTGGAAGTCACCCCGCGACGTCGATCCGTCTCCGAACCAGGTCAGCGCGCACCGGCGCTCGCCCCGCAGCTTGAAGGCCATCGCCATCCCGGTCGCAACCAGCATCATGTCGGGGAGCATCGAGACCATCCCGACGCAACCCAGATCGCGATCGCCGAAGTGGACGTTGCCGTCGCGCCCGGCGGTGATGCCGGCCGCGCGACCCATGTACTGAGCGAGGATCCGGGTCGGCGTGACGCCGCGGATCAGGTGGGCGGCGAGGTCGCGGTGCAGGATGCAGAGCCGGTCCTCCGCGGCCATCGCGAACGCCGCGCCCGCCGAGACCGCCTCCTGCCCGTAGCCGTCATAAAAAGAGCCAGGGACCTTGCCCTGGCGATACAGACTCATGGCGCGCTCTTCGATGCCCCGCATCAGGAGCATGGCGCGGTGCAGCCCGATCCGGTCCTCGAGCTGCAGGTGCTCGTGGGGGCGGGCCTCTACCGAGGCCGGCCGAGCCGTGTCAGTGGCCATCTCGATTGCTTCCCTTTCGTTGCAGGCCGGCGCGGGATCTCCGCCCGTCCAATCTCAGAAGTGGCAGCCCTTGGGATCTCCATGGCCACCCTCTCGTCCGGGGAGCCGAGCTTACTGGACGGTGCGTGCGTACCCTGGATTGATGCAAAGCGCGTGGCTAGCCCGCCTGCGCTGGCGCGGCCGGGGCGCCTGGCTGTGGCCCACGTTCGTCGTGGTCTCGATCCTCGACGCAATCATCGCCCACTCGCTCCCGATGGCCGGCGAGACCCAGACGTTGTTTGGCGGGATTGTGTTGGCGCTGGTGCTCAATGTGATCGCCGTGCTGCTCCTCTCGCGGCCGTTCGGCGCGCTGCTGCGCCACCGTCGCACCGACATGCCGGTCGGCGTGGCCCGCAACTACGGAGGCACGAGCGCCCTGGCGCTGGTCACGGCCGCCCTGCTCAGCGGCGGGCTCCTGCATCACTCGACGCTGATCGCCAACCAGCGCGCGCTGCGCGACGCGATCGTCCGCGCCGAGGCCTACATCGGCGATCGCGCGCCGCCCCCCTTTCGCCAGATGACCACCCACCCCGATACCTACACGATCCAGGCCCGCGCGCTTTACCGCACCTGTGTCCCCAATCGCGCCGGGACGCGCACCTACTGCGTGATCGTCAAGACCAGGCTGCCGCTGGCCCAGAGTGTCGTCTTTGCGGGCTACGAACCGAACTCGACCTTCGCGGCCGGAACTAACTGAACGACAAAGTTCGCTCGCATAGGCTGGCGCCCGTTCGGCTGTGACAGAGGACGACAAGGGGATTGGAATGGACCACGGAACTCGGGCCTGGCATCACTTTCATCACCACCGCGCCGCCGCCCAGCTGGTCGCGCTGGGCGGCCTCCTCCTTGCTCTGACGCTGGTCGCGACGGCTCTGGCCGCGGGCAGCTTCAAGTCCGGGACTTACAAGGGCACGCTGGCCGCGCCCCGCACCGGCTACACGGTGTCGCTCAAGCTCAGTGGCACCAAGCTCAGACCGATCAAGCTCAACAACATTCCGTTCTACTGCTCGGGCGGGGGGCCGCCGATTCCGTTCACGTTCCCCTCGACCAAGATCTCCTCGGCCGGTGCCTTCACGGTCAGTGCCAACAACAAGATCAGGGTCGGACCGTTGAAGGGTCAGATCGGCGAGAAGCTCACGATCTCGGGCAAGTTCACCAAGGCCGGGAAGGTGCGCGGCAAGCTCAAAACCGTGTATCCGAAGGCCAAGCAGTGCACGGGAACTTCGAGCTTCAGCGCCAAGCGCTAGCGCCAGCCGGGCGGCCGTCGCGCGCACGATTCCCGTATCCGCTGACGGTCACTTCGCGATCGCCCACTCCAAGGACAGCGTCAGTCAGGGACGGTCACCTTCCGAGCCAAGTTCACCCACTAGACCGGTTCGAGCGCCACCGGCAACTTGAACAGCGACGCGAAGCGCAGGGCCAGGAACGGATCCCCGGACAGTTCGAAGCGTCCGCTGGAGAGCAGCTCGGGCCAGCTCGCGGCGCCCGAGGCGAGCAGGATCAGATCGTCTGACCCCACCGTCGCGCGCGCGCCAGGATGCTCCGCCGCGCCCGCGCGCACCGAGCAGCTCTGACCGGCGATGGCGAGCTCGAAGCGAGCCGCCGGCCGGCCGTGCGGGTCGCGGATGGCCAGCTCGAGAGTCGCCTCGAGCTGGTCGGTGGGAGGGTCGAAGCGCCTCCTGATCGCACGCGGGATGACGCGCAGCACGATCCAGTGAACCGGGCGGCGGCGGTCCAGTCGGGCCAGCCAGAACGCGATCCGTCTCCTCACGACAGCAGGTGCTCCATCGCTTCGGTCGGATCTGAGAACAGCATCAGCGCATCGTCGGTGGCGACCATCCGCCCGTAGTGGGTCGACATCTCGTGCTGGATGGAGTAGGCGCCGATCTCGTAGCCGAGCTCCTCGGAGATCTGGTCATAGGGGATGACCAGTCGGTCGCGGGCGCGGATGTCCCAGAACGAGGGCTGCTCGCGGACCTCGATCCCCTCGCGCCGGGACAGAAAGCCGGCCACCGCGTCGCCCTCGGCGCTCTTGGCCATCACGATGCCGACGAAATCAAAGCTGTCGTTCTCCGATACCGGTGACGATGTTTGCCGAGCCGACTCAAGCGAGCCGGGCCTGCCGTTCTGCACTTGGGAACTCGGCCCCGGCGACTCCGCGATCACCTCGGGCGGCGGCTGGAATCCGACCAGCTCGCAGCACTCGGGCAGGCCGGCCTGCGCCAGCATCGCGCCCGCGTAGGCGCTGACGCGGTCGGTGGCCCGG
>JBOGYN010000509.1:0-12968 GCA_050696855.1 Solirubrobacteraceae bacterium
AGCCAGTGTGCTCGCCGGGCCTGAGGGGGTAGGGTCGCGCACGCGAGCGACTAGGTGTGCCCGACGTCAGGTGTGCCCGACCTCAGGTGTGCCCGACCTGCAAAACGTGCAAAACCTGGACCGGCCGGGGCGAGTTTTCCTCTCGCGCAGGCTGAGCCCGCATTTTGCGCAAACCTAGCCCGCGGTCGGCAGGTTTGGCGCAAAATGCATGCTCGCTGGGCCCGGGCCATGGGGAGCAGTTGCCGCCCCCCCACGGCTCGGTGGGGGGAGCAGTTGCCCCCCACGGCCCCCTCCCAAGCCTGCCGTTTAGCTTTAGCGATTGGTGTCCAGGTCGGCCGGGGTCACGCCCAGGCCGGTCGGCGTCAGGCGCCGGCCATGGCCGGCTCATCTTCGGAGGCCCCGGTCGGGTCCTCGTCGGGTAGGGCCGCCGACCGGGTGGGATCCTTGTCGGTGCCCGCGATGAGCTCGTCGTTGGCCTGGCGCTCGGACCGCGGCAGCGTGCCCGACTTCATCCCGAAGTAGATCGCCTGGGGGTGATGGGCGACGATCGCCAGCGTCGACTGCTCGGGCTCGACGGCGTAGCCGCCGGACAGCTCCAGGCCGATCGACGGGGCGTCGAGGAGCTCGAAAACCTTGGTCAGCTCAGACTGCTCGGGGCAGGAGGGATAGCCCCAGGAATAACGGCGGCCCTGGGCGGCGGCGATCCCGAGGTCGGAGCGGACGCGGGCGTGCAGCCATTCGGCCATCCCCTCGGCCGTCTGGACGCCGAGACCGTGCACGAACAGCTGCTCGGCGAACTCTCCCTCGGCCTCCAGCGAGGCCATCAGCTCGGTGACCTCCTGGCCGGCGGTGACGGCCTGGAGCGCGACCACGTCTGGGTCGGAGCCGACCGGCCGGTAGAAGTCGGCCAGGCAGATGCGGTCATGGCGGGGCTGGCGGGGGAAAACGAGGCGCTCGAGCTCGCGCTCGCTGGGTGCGTCCGGATCCCAGACGATCAGCTCATTGCCATCTGCGTTGCACGGGAAGTAGCCGAGCAGGGCGCGCGGACGGAGGTAGGTCTGCTCGCGCCACATGCGCTCGAGCCGGGGCTGGAAGTCCTCGCGCAACAGGCGTGCCCAGTCTTCGCCCTTGACCCCGCGCCCGCCCCAGTGGAGCTTGAACAGGACGTGGGTGTCGAGGTGGGGATAGACCTCGGGCAGCGGGACCTCGAGCTCACGCGCTCCCCAGAACGGCGGCGTGGGGACCGGGAGATCGGTGCGTGCGCCGCTGCGCACGGTGTCGTCGGTGACCGGGGGAGAGTCGTCGGCGGGCGCCTCGGGCTTATCCCGCAGCGTCTGGGCGGCCGCCCGGGTGTCGGTGACCAGGGTCTCGCGTGGTCCCTCCTCGATCAGCTGATCCATCTTGGCCAGACCCTCGAAGGCGTCCTTGCAGTAGAAGACGCCGGGCGAATAGACATCGTCGCCCTCGGTCCCGTGCGGGTAGAGGATGCGCAGCCCGAAATTGCGGTTGATGGCGGCGCCGCCGATCAGGACCGGGAACGGGAGCTCACGCTGGTGCAGCTCCTGCACGCAGGCCGGCATCTGCTTGGAGGTCGAGACGAGCAGCGCCGACAGGCCGATCGCGGTCGCGTCGTGTTCGACGGCCGCTTCGATGATGGTCGAGATCGGAACCTGCTTGCCCAGATCGATGACCGTGTAGCCGTTGTTGGTCAGAATCGTGTTGACCAGTGACTTGCCGATGTCGTGCACGTCGCCGAACACGGTGGCGATCACCACGGTGCCCTTGGTGTAGCCCTCGAGCTTGTCCAGGTACTGCTCGAGGTGGGCCACGGCGCGCTTCATCACCTCGGCGGACTGGAGCACGAAGGGGAGGATCAGCTCACCGGCGCCGAATTTGTCCCCCACTTCCTTCATCGCGGGGAGCAGCACGGTGTTGAGGGTCGGGACGGCGCCGATCTTCTCGACGCTGGCGTCGATCCAGGCCTCGACCCCCTCCTTCTTGCGCCGCAGGATATGAAAGTGCAGTGCTTGTTCGGGCTCCATCCCCTCGGTCGGATTGGCGGCCCCCGCGCCGTCATCTGCCTCGTCCGGGCCCTTGGACTCGAAGTGGGCGATGAAGCGCTCCAGCGCGTCCTCGCGGCGATCGAACACGAGGTCGTCGGCGAGCTCGCGCTCGGCCTCGGGGATCTCCCCGTAGGGCGTGATGTGATTGGGGTTGACCATCGCCAGGTCCAGGCCGGCTTCGACGCAGTGGTGCAAGAACACGCTGTTGAGGACCGAGCGGGCGGGCACCCCGACCCCGAAGCTGACGTTGGAGACGCCGAGCGAGGTCTTCACGCCCGGGAGCTCGGTCTTGACCGCGCGGATGCCGTCGATCGTCGCCACCGCGCTCGGTCGCCACTCAGGATCCCCGGTGGTCAGGGTGAAGGTCAGGCAGTCGAAGATCAGCGCCTCGCGGTCGAGGCCGTGCTCGTCGCAGCACAGTTCGGTGATGCGCTGCGCCACCTCGAGCTTGCGCTCAGCGGTCTTGGCCATCCCGACTTCGTCGATGGTCAGCGCGATCAGGCAGGCGCCGTGGGCCTTGGCCAGCGGAACGACGCGGTCGAGCTTGTCACGGCCCGCCTCGAGGTTGACCGAGTTGACGATCGCCCGTCCGGGAATCTGCTCCAGGGCACCCTCGATCACGTCGGGCTCGGTGGAGTCGACTTGGATCGGGGCCGGCTGCGAGAGCGAGATCCGCTTGACCAGCTCGCGCATCTGCTCGGCCTCGTCCTGGCGCTCGGTCAGGGCCACGCACACGTCGAGCACGTGCGCGCCTCCCGTCACCTGATCCTCGGCGATCACGAGCAGGCCGTCGTAGTCGTCGGCGAGGAGCATCTCCTTGGCCTTGCGCGAGCCCTGCGAGTTGACGCGCTCGCCCACCAGCGCCGGCGTTGGATCCTGGACCAGCGGGGTGGCGGCGATCATCGAGCTGACGTGAATCGGGCGGCGGTGCGGACGGGGCTCCGGAATCGCGCCCTTGACCCGCTCGGCGATGGCGCGGATGTGGTCGGGCGTCGTGCCGCAGCAGCCACCGACGATCGACACGCCGTAGCGGTCGACGAATTCCCCCAGCACGGTGGCCAGGGGCTCGGGCTCCTCGGGGAAGATCGTCTCGCCATTGGGCCCCTGGAGGGGGAGACCGGCGTTGGGGATGCAGTGCACCGGGACCGGGCTGAATTCGCCCAGGAAGCGGATCGCGTCGCGCATGTCCTCCGGCCCGGTCGAGCAGTTGAGCCCGATCGCGTCCACGTCGAGTGCTTCCAGGGTCGCCAGCACGGCGCTGATGTCGGTGCCGAGCAGCATCTTGCCGCCCTGGGGCAGGAGCGAGACGCTGCACTGGATCGGCACGCTGCGGCCGGCCTCGGCGCTGGCCCGGCGCACGCCGAACACGGCGGCTTTGACCTCGAGGATGTCCTGGGCGGTTTCGATGATGATCAGGTCGACCCCGCCCTCGAGCAGTCCGGTCGCCTGCTGGGTAAAGACGTCGACCAGTTCACGGAAGCTGATCTGGCCCAGGGTGGGATCGTCGCTGGCGGGCAAGAAGCCCGTCGGACCGATCGCGCCGGCCACGAAGCGCTTTTCGCCGGCCGCCGAGCGGGCGATCTGCGCTGCCTTGAGGTTGATCTCGTGGGTGTGCGCCTCCAGCCCCCACTCGGCCAATTTCAGCCGCGAGGCCTGGAAGGTGTCGGTCTCCAGCACGTCGGCGCCGGCTTCGAGCATCGACTCGTGGACGCCCGCGATCACGTCGGGGCGGTTGAGAATCAGAGCCTCATGGCAACGCCCGGGGAGCTTGTAGTCGCGTTCGAGGCTGAGGTCGAACTGCTCGAGGGTGGCGCCCATGCCCCCGTCGAAGACGATCGTGCGCTCGTGTGCGGCGGCGATGAAATCTCTCATTGCGACCATCCTACTAAACCTTGACATGATCGTGGCAAGGTTGGGCTCGGTCGGGGCCGGCGGGCTCCTAGCCGCTTGCGCTCAGCGGGCTCCTCGTCCTGGCTCAAAGCTTGGACGAACGTCCAGGTGAAGTAGTACCCCTGACCAGCCGATAGCAAGCTCGAGTATTCATTCCTGGGGGCGCTGCCGGCCTGGCCGCAGCGTGGACATGATGCCCGTCCCGGGGTTACCACCAAGAGACAAGGACGAGCTCAATGCTGAACAGCCCCCGGGTCATGGACGATTCCGCCGCTGAAACGGACGATTTCGCCCGTGAAGGCGACCCGCCCCAGCCCACGCCCGCCCAGCGCGCGCAGACGATGTGCGAGCTTGGCCGCTTTGCCGCCGCCGCCGAGGCCGCGGGCCGGGCGATCGCCGACGAGCCCCGTAATGCGCACGCGTGGTGCCTGATGGCGGAGGCGCAGCTCGGGCAGGACCGGCCCCCGGCCGCGCTCGTGGCCGCCCAGGCCGCGTGCCGTCTCGAGCCCGATGCGGAGGCCTCCCACCGGATGGTCAGCCTCGCCCTCGGGGCGCTCGGGCGCGACGAGGAGGCCGCCGCCGCGGCGGGGCAGGCCACCCGACACGCGCCCCAGTCGTGGCGGGCCCACGCCCGGCTGGCTCAGTGCCTGGCGGCGCTGTGTGATCGCCTACCGGAGGCGCGCCAAGCCGCTCAGCGCGCGCTCGAGCTGGAGCCGGGCCAAGCGGGCCCGCACCTCGCGATCGGCCGGGTGGCCCTCGCAGCGGGACGCGAGACTGACGCCACGTCGGCGTTCTGCGCCGCCCTCGGAGTCGATCCGCTGTGTGTCGAAGCCCACATCGAGCTCTCGACGCTACTGAGCCGTGAACGTCGATCGCCTCGTCCGTGGGCCCGCGTGGGGCTGTTCTGGCCCCGTCGCCGCGGGCGCGCTGATGGGGCCTGGACCTGACCGCCGGCTTGCTGGGCGCCAGGGCCGCGCGTAAGCTTGCTCCGGTTGGGGTAACGCAGCGGTATGCAGAGCGATGCGACCACGCTTACGATCACGTACCCTGCCGAGCCTGATTCGGTCGCGCGTGCGCGGCATGACCTGAGCGAGTTCGCAGCCACCGCGGGCGCTGACCGCAAACAGGTGGACGCCGTCCGGTTAGCGGCCTCCGAGGCGGTGACAAACGCCGTCCTGCACGCCTACCGGGGCGAGCCCGGCAGCGTGCACGTCACGGCGGCGGTCGTCTCCGAGGAACTTTGGATCCTGATCGGCGATGACGGCTGTGGCCTCGAGGCCCGGCCCGACCGGCCCGGCCTGGGCCTCGGGCTGGCGCTGATCTCGCAGCTGTCCGACGAGCTCGCCGTGGTCCCCCGGGCCGGCGGTGGGATCGAGGTGCGGATGCGCTTTGTGCTGGTCAAGGCGCCCAGCGCGCGCGTGGGCAGCGAACGGAGAGCGGGGCTGGCTAAGCCGCGCCTTTTGAACGGACGGCCGCCTGACGCCTGGCTCCGGTGCCGAGCGGAGGGGCGAGCCCGGCGCCTGGCCTGAAATCCGGCTGGCCGGCGACCCGCTCAGGAGCGGGGGTCGGTTTCCTCGGCCTGCTCGCCGGCTTCGTCGAGCTTTTGCACGACCAGGTAGCCCGGCTCGCGCTGCACGACCTTCTCTAATTCGGGCACCTGGTGGCCGTCGATCATCAGAAAGTGACGCGGATGGGAGCGGACCTGCTCGTATTCGGCCAGCGTCAGTTCGAGCAGCAGATTGCAACCCAGCCGCGCGCACTCGCAGCGAAACCGCACCGGGTCACCGCCCTCGCCGGGCCATTGCCCACGCTCGATCCCCTCGTTGACCTCACGGAACACGGTCTCGTTGGAGGCCAGGCGGCGCTGCAGTTCCTCATTCATGCCGGGTCACCGGCGTCCCACGCGATTCCGCGGCCGCATACAGGGCCTCGATCGCGGCCGCCTGGCCGACGGCGTCGGCCCGGCCGAGGAGCGGCTCGGCCTCCCCCCGGATCGCCGCGCTGAGGTTCTCGACCTCGCGCCGGTAGGAATCCACGCGGGGCAGACGAACGCGATCCACGCCGCCGGCGGTGCGCACCTCGATCACCGGGGTGCGGCAGTGCCACGGGTCATCGAGAAACAGCGATCCCGTATCGCCGACCAGCTCGAGCTCGTCGCGAGCTGCGAGCACGAGGCCGGCGTCGAAGTGGGCGAGGACCTCATCGGCGAATGACATCGTGCCGGTGAAGACCACGTCGACGCCGTCCCCACCCAGGACCTGCTGCGCCGAGACGTGCTCGGGCTCACCGGCCAGCATCCGGGCGGCGCTGACGCAATAGCAACCGACGTCCATCAGGGCCCCGCCGTCGAGCCCGGTGCTCAGGCGGACGTCGCTGCTGTCCTCGAGACCGAAGCTGAACGCGGCCCGGATCAGCCGCAGTCGCCCGATCGCCCCCGAGCGAATCAGCTCGGCGATCCGCTCGGTCTGAGGGTTGTGGCGGTACATGAAGGCCTCCATCAGCAGCAGCCCCTGGCGGTCGGCGAGATCGAACGCGGCCGCCACCTCGTCGGCCCGGCGGCCGAGCGGCTTTTCACACAGGACATGCTTTCCGGCCCGCAGGGCCCGCTCGGTCCATTCCAGGTGCATCGAGTTGGGCAGCGAGATGTAGACGGCCTCAATCTCGGCGTCATCGAGCAGGGCGTCGTAACTGGCGTGGGCGCGTTCGATCCCGTGCTCGTCGGCGTAGGAGCGGGCTCGCTCGCCGTCGCGACTGGCCACGGCGCCGATCGTCATCGCGTCGGACTGCGCGCACCCGACGATGAACTTGTCGTTGATGCGGGCAGTGGAAAGGATCCCCCAGTGCACAGTCATCGGCTCGCCCCCTGACCACCGGCCCTCAGGCCACCGAGCCGGCCGATCGATACGGAGGTCGTCTCGATACGAGCCGCGCGACGATCACAATCAGGAGAAAATGCTGGGCTTGAGAATGACGCCGACCATGATGCGGAGGGTACACCGTGCGTAACGACGTGATCGCGTTTGCGCCCGGCCGTGTGAACCTGATCGGCGAGCACACCGATTACAACCACGGCCTGGCCTTGCCGTTCGCGATCAGCGAGGGAGTGACCGTGCGGGCCAAGCCCGGCCGGGGGGGCTGGATCGAGGCTCACGCCGTCGATCTGGACAGTCACGACTCGTTCTCGCTCGAGGCGCCGGCCGGCGCCCACGGCTGGCGTGCCTTCGCCCGCGGGGCCGCCGCGGAGCTGCAGGCGGCGGGGTGCCGGCTGACCGGGTCTCAGCTGCGGATCAGCGGTACCGTCCCGCGCGGCTCGGGTCTGTCCTCTTCGGCCGCCTTGGAGGTCGCACTGTGCCTGGCCTTGCTCGCGGTCGCGCAGACGGAGGTCCCCGAGCCCGTGGCGCTGGCCAAGATCTGCTCCCGGGTTGAGAACGAATGGGTCGGGGCTCAGACCGGGTTGCTCGACCAGCTCGCCTCGTTGTGCGGGGAACGCGAGCGCGCCCTGCGCATCGACTTCCGCTCGCTCGAGGTCTCGCCCGTCGGTTTGGAGCTCGGCGGCTACACGCTGGTCACGCTGGACTCGGGCGAACGCCACGCCAACGCCGGACTGAGCGAGGGCGCGCAAGAGGGCTATAACCAACGCCGGGCAGAATGCTCGCAGGCCTGTGAGCTGCTGGGCATCGACAGCCTGCGCGATGCCGATCTGGGCAGCGCGGCTTCCCTGCCCGAGCCGCTGGCGGCGCGCGTGCGCCATGTGGTGACCGAGAACGAGCGCGTCGAAGAGACCGTTGGGGCGCTGGCCGCCGGTGACCTGCCCCGGGTCGGGGAGCTGCTGGATGCCTCGCACACCAGCCTGCGCGATGACTTCGCGATCTCGACCCCGGGGGTGGAGGCGACCGTTGAGCGGCTGCGGGTGGCCGGCGCGGTGGGGGCGCGGATCGTCGGCGGGGGCTTCGGCGGCCATGTTCTGGGACTGCTTCCGCCCGGGGCCACGGCACCGGACGGCGCGGTCGAGGTCGCGCCCGGGCCGGGCGCGCACCTGCTCGGCTAGCTCGACGGCCCTGCCGGTCAGTCCGCGGCCGGGCTCCGCGCCTCCCGCAGGGCCGGATACAGGGCGCGAAAGCGTTCGCCGGCCTCGCGGTAGGGCGTCACCCAGTCGGGGTTTGGCTCGATCACAGCCCCCGGGGTGACGGTCGCAGCGGCTGCGGTGTCGGGGCCATCCCACACGCCGGCGGCCACGCCCCCGAGCAGGGCGGCTCCGAAGGCTGCGCCCTCGTCCACCTTCACGCGGGTGAGCGGCAGTTCGAGCACCGAGGCCACGATCGATAACCACAGGTCGCTGCGCGCTCCGCCTCCGGTTACACGGCCCTCGCCGGCCTCGAGGCCGAGCTCGTGGATCAGGTCCAGGCTGTCGCGCAGACCGAAGGCCACGCCTTCGAGCACGGCCCGAACCAGCGCGGCCCGGTCATGGCGCAGTCCCAGCCCGACGAACGCTCCCCGGGCGTCGGGGTCGGCGTGTGGGGTCCGCTCACCGGCCAGATAGGGAAGAAAGCTCAGCCCTTCGACGCCCGGAGCCCACCGCTCGGCCCCGGTCAGCAGCTCGCTGAACTCGGCCCCCGGCGCCAGCGCATCGCGCGCCCAGGCCAGCGAACCGGCCGCCGCCAGCATCACCCCCATCACGTGCCAGCGATCGGGCACGGCATGGCAGAAGGCATGCAGGCGACCCTCGGGGTCGGAGCGGTACCGCTCGCCGGCCGCGAACACCACCCCCGACGTGCCGAGCACGATCGAGAGCGGGCCGGGGTGGGTGACGCCCACGCCGAGCGCTCCGGCCGCCTGGTCACCGGCGCCCGCCGCGACCGGCACGCCGCCGGCAAGCCGGCCCGAGACGGCCGAGCTCTCCAGCACGTCGGGCAACATGCCCCGATCAAGTTCGAGCGCCTCCAGGACCTCGTGGCTCCAGCGCCGCTGGGCCACGTCGAGCAGCAGCGTCCCCGAGGCATCAGAGGCATCGGTCACGCGCGTGCCGCACAGCCGCAGCCGCACGTAGTCCTTGGGCAACATCACGTGGGCCAGCTGCCGCCAGGTCTCGGGTTCGTGCTCTCGCAACCACAGCAGCTTGGGCGCCGTGAACCCGGGCAGCGCGCGGTTGCCGGTCAGTGCGACCAGGCGCCCAAGGCCGATCTTTGCCTCGATCTCGTCGCACTGCGCCGCGGTGCGCTGATCATTCCAGAGGATCGCCGGACGCAGGACCCGGTCAGCGGAGTCCAGCGCGACGAGGCCGTGCATCTGTCCCGAGAGGCCGATCCCGGCCGGGGCTCCGGCCTCACGCTGCAGCGATGCCAGCACCTGCTCGGCGGCCCGCCACCAGTCCTCGGGGTCCTGCTCGACCCAGCCCGGGCGCGGAGTGGCCAGCGGGTACGCCGCTTCGGCGCGCGCCCGGATCGTGCCGTCGGGGTCGATCGCGATGCCCTTGACCGCCGTGGTGCCGACGTCGATGCCGACCAGCGCCGGAGTCACGCACCGAGCGCGGCGTAGACGAGCTCGTAGGCGCGGACGGCATCCTTGTGCTGCTGGGCTTCTCGCAGCGCGTCGTCGTCGATCCGCGCGGCCACCGAGTCGATGAAGCGCCACTGCAGCACCGAGCGCCGGACCGCGCCGACCTGGTCCTCGGTGTAGGGGTAGAGGTCGAACCCGAGCCGCTCGCCGGCGGCGCCGTAATCGCAGCGGCGCAGCTCGAGGGCCAGCTCGAGCGTCTCCATGAAGGCCGTCGTCCCGACCATGTTGTCGTCGTCGAAGGTGCCCCACCCCGAGTTGGCGTGCAGATGGCCGAGCAGTCCGTCGGCGGCCAGCAGGGCCGCGTACTCGGGGAGGTGCTCGCCGTTCATCAGCAGGTGCTGCCAATCCATATTGACCTGCACGTTGTCCAGGCCTTGCGCGGCGAGCTTGTGCACCACGTGCAGGCACATCCCGATGTTGCGCATCAGGATCTTCATCGCCGGCTCGGAGTTCTTGTGCTCGAGCAGCAGCTTGATGCCGTGCTCACGGCACTCCTGTGCGGCCTCGCCGAGCCCCTCGATCAACCATCGCCATGAGTCGGCGTACGGGGTCTGGAAGGGGTAGTTGTAGCCCTCGCCGCCCGGCCAGACGATCAGGTGGGCGCCGAGCGAGCCGGCGAACTGCGCCGCCTCGCGCAGGATCTGGCGCGCCTGCGAGCGCAGTTGCGGATCGGGGTTGACCAAGCCGCCGCGAGCGAAGCGGGGATCGAGGTGCAGGCCCCCGGCGATGCAATAGATGTCGTGGTCACCGAGCGCGGCGCGGACCTCGGCGAGGTTCTCCGGGGAGAGCTCGTCGGGGTAGTGAAACTCGTAGCCGTCGATCAGATCCCCGAGCCCCGTCGTAGCCCGGTTGACCTTGTCGGCTACGGGCTCGGCACCGTAATCGTGGCTCGGCTGGTAGCCGCCGGGAACGAAGCGGGTCACCATCGGCCCAAATGCCCAGATGCCGAGACTGGTCTTCAGCACAGGGCAACGTTAGCGTTAACATCCAGTTCAGGTCCGGGCGCCTTTGTCCGGGGATCAGTTCGGGCGAGCGCGAAGCGTGGAGAGGAGCGCTGATGGATCTCGAGGACCGCGGCCAGGCGTCCGCCCGGCCGCGCCGACCGGCCGTGATGGCCGACGTGGGGCGTCTCGCCGGGGTTTCGCACCAGACCGTCTCACGGGTCATCAACGGCAGTCGCCACGTCAGCCCGGCGACCCGGGAGCGAGTGCTCGCGGCGATGACCGAGCTCGGCTACCGCCCGAACTCGATCGCCCGGGCGCTGGTCACCGGTCGCTCGCAGACGCTGGGCGTGGTGAGCTTCGACACCACCCTGTATGGCCCCGCCTCGACGCTCTTCGGGATCGAGCGCGCCGCCCACGAGGCCGGCTACTTCATCATCATTGCCAGCCTCAAAGCGCTGGATCGCACGTCGGTGGGCGAAGCCCTGGACCGGCTTCGCCTCCAATCGGTCGACGGGATCCTCGTGATCGTCTCCGAACAGGAGGCGGCCGACGCGCTGATCGAGGCCCGCGCCGACCTGCCCCTGGTGGCGGTCGAGGCGGGGCCGCCCCGCGGGATCCCGGTGGTGGCGGTCGACCAGCTGGCCGGTGCCACCGCGGCGACCCGCCACCTCCTGGACCTCGGGCACCGCACCATTTGGCACGTGGCGGGTCCCGCCAAGTCGATGGAGGCGCAGCTGCGCACGCGGGCGTGGCGCGAGACCGTGCAGGCGAGCCGGGGCTGCGCGCCGCCCCCGCTGGTCGGTGACTGGAGCGCGCGCTCGGGCTATGAGCTCGGGCGGCGATTGAGCGTCGAGGCGTCGGCCACGGCGGTGTTCGTAGCCAATGACCAGATGGCCCTCGGCGTGGTGCGCGCGCTGCACGAGGCGGGCCGGCGGATTCCCCAGGACGTGAGCGTGGTCGGCTTCGACGATATTCCCGAGGCCCCGTACTTCACCCCGCCGCTCACGACGGTGCGCCAGGACTTTGCCGAGCTCGGTAGCCGCAGCCTGTACGTGCTGGTGCGCGCCATCGAAACCTTCCAGGCCGGCGGGCCAGCGCCCGCGGGCTCGCTGATCGATCCCGAGCTGGTGGTACGGGCGAGTACGGGCGCCGCTCCGGGGGCGGGAGCGAGGGCGAGCCGGCCCGGGTGACGAAACCCCGTTGACACGTCGACCATGTGATCGCTAACATCGCGCCGCAATCGAGCCACCGGAGAGGAGAGAGCACCGGGGACGTATGCAGGTCCGGCGGACGAGGATGTAGAACCTCGAGAAAATTTAATGGACAGGCGAGGTCCGTTCTGAGACGGTTCGCGGGGCTCGGCTGGTACGAGGCAACAGGAGGAGGAGCCGATATGTCTGATGCGGATATCGTCCATGACGCGGTTGAGCGCCTGGAGTGGGACGAGGCCAAGCAGGACGGTCAGGGCGGCGTATCGCCGGACACCAAGTGGCATCAGGTCACGCGCCGCGCAGCGCTGACCGGAGGCGCGGCCGGCATCGCCGCGCTCGCCCTCGAGGCCTGTGGCGGCAGCTCGAGTTCGAGCTCGACCGCGTCAGCGGCCGCGGGCGGCAGCGGCGCCGCGGCGATCTTCGGTGGCGGCGGCAGTGGCTACAAGTTCACCCTGGTCAACCACGTGACCACCAATCCGTTCTTCACCCCGACTCAGAACGGCGCCGCGGACGCCTGCAAGCTGCTGGGCTGCAGCTACCAGTGGACGGGCTCTCAGAACAGCATCATCGGTGAGATGGTCAATTCGCTCAACAGCGCCGTCAGCGCCGGCGTGGACGGGATCGGGATCGCGCTCGTGGATCTCAAGGCGTTCAATTCGCCGGTCGCCAAGGCGCTGGCCGCGAAGATCCCGGTCGTCGCCTACAACGCCGACGCGGCCAGCAACCCCCGCCTGGCCTACATCGGTCAGGATCTGTTCGTCTCCGGTCAGGAGATGGGTCAGCACATCGCCTCGCTGGTGCCGTCCGGTGACGTGGCCCTGTTCATCGCCACGCCGGGCCAGCTCAACATCCAGCCCCGGATCGATGGCGCCCTGGCGACGCTCAAGTCCCACCCGGGCATCAAGACGCACGTCGTCACGACCGGCGCGGCGCTTCCGCAGGAGCTCTCGACGATCGAGTCGTACATGACGGCGCACCCGAATACCAAGGGGTATTTCGCCGTCGACGGGGGGAGCACCCAGAGCATCGCGCAGGGGATCAGGAAAAACGGCTTGCGCGCCAAGGGGGTCAAGGGGGGCGGCTACGACCTCACCCCGATCACCCAGCAGCTGCTGGCCGCCGGCGAGATCGACTTCACGATCGACCAGCAGCCCTACCTGCAGGGCTTCCTGCCGATCCTGGAGCTCTACATGTACAAGATCAGCCAGAGCCTGACCGGCATCGCGAACGTCAACACCGGGCTGGTGTTCCTCGACAAGACGACGGTTGTTCCGTACAACAGCACCAAGAGCCGGTACGAGGGC
>JBOGYN010000510.1:0-6207 GCA_050696855.1 Solirubrobacteraceae bacterium
GCTCTGGTGTCATCGCCGTCTCGTCTTCGTTCTCGGCCAGCCAGGCGCGCGCTTCGGCGGCGCGGGCCTCGTCGCGCACGATCCGCTTGCCGGCCGCGTAATAGCGGTCGATCTCCGCGAACAGCTCGTCAACGAGATGCTCGGTGGCGACCTTCTTGAGGGGCTCGCCGCGGGAGTAGATCATGCCCATGTCCTTGGCCCCGGTGATGCCGAAGTCGGCATGACGGGCCTCGCCGATGCCGTTGACCGCGCAACCCAGGACCGAGACCTCGATCGGATCGTCGTAGGCCGTCAGCCGCTGCTCGATCTCGGTGACCACGGTGTCCATGTCGAACTGAAGGCGGCCACAGGTCGGGCAGGCGATCAGGACCGGTCCGCGCTCGCGGAGCTTGAGCGCCTTGAGGATCTCCCAGGCCACCCTGACCTCCTCCTCGGCATGGAAGGTGGAGAGCGAGATCCGGATCGTGTCACCGATCCCGTCGGCGAGCAGCGTCCCGAGCCCGACGGCTGACTTCAGCGATCCCGACCACTTGGTGCCCGCCTCGGTGACCCCGAGGTGCAGCGGGTAGGGGATGCGCTGCGCCAGCAGCCGGTTGGAGGCGATCGTGTTGGGAACGCTGGTGGACTTCATCGAGACCTTGAAGTTGGTGAACTCGAGGCGCTCCATCAGGGCGACGAACTCGACCGCCGCCGTGACCAGCGCCTCAACCGGGTTCTCAAACTCCAGATCGCGCAGATGCGCGGGCAGCGATCCCGAGTTGACGCCGATCCGCAGCGGGATCCCGAGCTCGTTGGCGCGCTGGGCGACCAGTGCCACCTTGTCGGGGCCGCCGATGTTGCCGGGGTTCAGACGGACGCAGTGAGCGCCGGCATCGAGGGCCTTGAGGGCCAAGGTGTAATTGAAGTGGACGTCGGCGATGATCGGGATCGGCGCTTGCGCGACGATCGTGCGCAGCGCGTCAACGTCCTTCTCGCGCGGGACGGCGACGCGGACGATGTCGGCACCGGCCTCGGCGACCCGGCGGATCTGGGCCATGGTGGCCGACAGATCAGCCGTCTCGGTCTTGGTCATCGTCTGGACGGCGACGGGCGCTCCGCCGCCGATCGGCACCGCGCCGACGTGAATCTGGCGTTCTGAGGGCATGGCTTTTAGTGTAGAACGGCCCTCACGGCCTCCGGAGGCGGACTCCGGCACCACGCTGAGGGCACGGCTCAGGCGTCCGGCTGAGGACCGTCCAGATCACGATCCGGATCGTGGTCGGGGTCGCGCCGACGGCGGACCGCGACGGCGCCGAAGGTGACCCCGGCCAGGACCAGTACCACGAGAATGATGATCACCGGCGTAGGCAGGAACGAACCGCCGCCGCCACCCCCGCCTCCGCTCTTGCCGCCGTGCCCGACCGCAGCCAGCAGCGCCCGGTTGATCACGTCCGGGCAGTTTGTGTACTCCTTGTGCTCGGCCGACATGATCTGGAGCGCGTGGTTGAGCTGCGCGACCGTGTATTGCCCAGCCAGACCGGCCCGATGCGTGAGGCAGTCTTTGATGACCGGGTTGGAGGCGTCGCTGGCCAGCGCCGGCCCGGCGCACAGCACCCCGGTGACGAACACGGCGAGGAGGACGGCGAGCTTCGCGAAACGGCGGGAGAGCATCGCGGGAGGATCTTAGGCGGCGGGGGGCTGGACCATCACCACGGCGCCACCGGGCGACGGGCCGAGCAGGTTCGTGGCGCGAGTGCCGATCGCCTCGGGACTGATCGTCCAGGGGCGGGCCAGCCCGAAGCGCACGACCCGATAACCGTCCACCGACCGCGAGGAGATCACCCGGATCCCGGAGGGCAGCGCGCTGAGACGCTGGGCGACGCTTCCGACCACGTCCAGCTCGGAGACCGTCACCGAAGCGGGCGGGGGTTTGAGGCCGGGCCCCGACCACGGCACCCCGGCCAGATAGACCGAGAGCGGCGCGGACGCGAGGATGCCGTCGTAGGCGACGATCGCCCGCCGGGCAGCGGGACGCGCCCCCAGCGCGGCCGCCACGCCTCGCCAGTTCGGTTTCTGGAAGGCGGCGTCGCCGTCAATCCGGACCCCGGCGTAGACGAACATGGCCAGCAGCACCACGGCCAGAACGCTGCCGGCCGCCCGCGCGCC
Organism: Solirubrobacteraceae bacterium; assembly: GCA_050696855.1. Taxonomy (GTDB): domain Bacteria; phylum Actinomycetota; class Thermoleophilia; order Solirubrobacterales; family Solirubrobacteraceae; genus Palsa-465. The sequence continues at coordinate 2,146 of JBOGYN010000510.1, forward strand.
ACGCGCCGTGCAGGCGGCGGCGACCACGATCGCCAGCGGCACCCAGCCCGGCATCAGGCCGCGGGCGAGGTAGGCGTCGTGGCCGGCCAGGGCGAGGGCCAGCGGAACGAGGATCACCGCACCGGCCAAAGCCGCGGCCAGGCCAGCCCCGCGTAGCTCCCGCCGACCGGCGCCCGCGATCAGCAGCCCGATCACCACCGCAGCAACGACCGCTGCCCCGATCAGGCCGTAGGAGACCAACGAGCTCCGGTAGAGGGTGTTCATCCCGAAGGTGACCGGTACCTGCTGCAGGCGCAGCGACAGCGGCAGGCTGACGATGAACTGGACGGGCCGGTCCAGGCGGGGCACGACGTGGGGGATCAGCGCCAGCTCGACCACGCCGAGGGCAACCAGGGCCGCCACGGTGATCCGCGACCGGTACCGATAGACGAGCACCAAGCCCTCGGGGGCGACCAGGAAGCCCGCGTAGTACTGGGTCAGCAGGGCGAGGATCGACAACACCGTCCACCAGACCAGATCGCGTCGGCCCCCGGTCCGCCACGCCCGGGCGAAGAAGAGCAGCGAGGCGGCACACAAGACCACCAGGAGCATGTACTCGCGGGCCTCTTGCGAGTACCAGATCATGAACGGGTTTACGGCCGCGAAGGCGGCCGCCGCCAGGCCGGCGGGCCGGGAGACGAGCTCGCGGCCACACAGGTAGATCAGCGGGATCAGGCCGATCCCGAGCAGCGCCGAGAGCGAGCGCAGAGCGACCTCGCCGGTCCCGAACAGCTTCGCCCACGGCCACGCCACCAGCAGGTACAGGGGCGGATTCCACTCATAGCTGCTCCAGGCGCTGAGCATGGCGCCGAAGCTGAGGTGCAGCTCGTGCACGGCTTGGGACTCGTCCAGCCAGTAGCTCTGACTGGAGAGCGTGGCGAAGCGCAGGACCGCGGCCAGGCCCGTGATCGCCGCCAGTGCCCAGATGCCGGCATCGATCCCGAGCGGGCCCGACGGACGTGTCGGCCGGGCCTCGGCGGCGGCCTCCGTGGGGGCCGGCGAGAGCATGCGGCCGGAGTCTACATCCGGCCGGAGGCCGTCCCGACGGCTAACCAGGTCTTCGCAACAGCGAAACCAAACCCCGGAGAGCGACGTTATTGTCATGCGCTTGCCCACGACCCGACATCTCCCCCAGCGCCGCCTGCGCACCCTCCTGGCGACGCTGGCCGGATTGGCCACGATCGCCCTCGCCGGCTGCGGCGGCGGGGGCTCGACGGTGTCCAAGCTCCCGCCCGAGCACCCCGGTGTCAGGGGTCCCACCTCGATGTTCACTCCGGCGGGCCTTGACCCGAACCCGTCGCCGATGCTCGACGAGCTCCACACCCTCGGGGTCGACTCGGTCCACGTCTACATGCATTGGTCAGACATCGCGCCCAATCCCACCGCGCGCCAGCGCCCGAGCTTCGACGCCGCTGACCCGGCCGCCTACCCGGCCTCGGGCTGGAGTACCTACGACGCCGCCGCCCGCGGGATCGCCGCCCGCGGCATGGCCATGTACGTCGACCTGGTACCCCCGGTCCCCAGGTGGGCGTCGGGTCCGGGGGCACCCCACCCCGCCTCGCAGACCGAGTGGCGTCCCTCGGCGCAGGCCTTTGCGCTCTTTGTCCGTGCCGTGGGAACCCGCTACAGCGGCCACTACGTGCCGCCCGGGGGGTCGCGCCCGTTGCCCCGAGTCAGGTTCTGGTCGATCTGGAACGAGCCCAACTACGGCCCTCAGTTGGCGCCACAGGTGACGCCGCACACCCAGGTCGAGAACTCGGGCCTGCTCTACCGGGGCCTCGTTGACGCCGCCTGGCGCGCCCTGAACGCCACCGGACACGGCCACGACACGATCCTGATCGGTGAGGTCGCGCCCGCCGGGGTCACGTACGCGGGGGGGGTGGGTAGCTTCAACGGGATGGCGCCGCTGCGCTTCCTGCGCGCCCTGTACTGCGTCGACGCCTCCTACCGTCCCCTGACCGGGTCGGCGGCCACGCAGCGCGGCTGTCCCAGCACGTCCTCCGCTTCCTCAGGCTTTGCCGCCGCCCATCCCGGGTTGTTTCACGCTTCCGGCTTTGCCGACCATCCCTATCCCCAGGGCCTGCCCCCCAACCAGCCCACACCGGCCGAGCCGGATTACGCCGAGCTGGCCGAGATCGGAAAAGTCGGCCAGACCCTCGACAAGCTTCAGCGCGCGTACGGATCGCAGACTGTGTTTCCGATCTACTCGACCGAGTACGGGTACCAGACCCACCCCCCCGACACCGAGGCGGGAACCGTCAGCCAGGCGGCCGCGGCCGACTACCTCAACTGGTCTGAGTACCTGACCTGGCTCAACCCGCGTTTGCGCACCTATGACCAGTACCTGATGACCGACCCCGCGGCCGGCTTCTTCGCCACCGGGCTGAAATCGACCGCCGGGGTGCCCAAGCCGTCCTACGCCGCGTTCCGGATGCCGGTCTATCTGCCGGTGACCAGCACCGCCCGCGGCCACGCGCTCGTCGTCTGGGGCTGCGTCCGCCCCGCCCCCAACGCCGCGCGGTCCAGTCATCGCCCGCAGCGGGTTCGGGTCCAGTTCCGGGCCTCGGGCGGGGGCGCCTTCAAAACGGTCGCCACGGTCGCGATCACCAACCCGCACGGCTATTTTGAGGTCCCCCAGAAATTCCCGGCCAGCGGCACCGTCCAGCTCGCCTTCACTTACCCTCACGGACCCGAGATCACAAGTCGCGCGGTCGCCATCACGCTCCGCTAGGCTGGCTCCTCGGCCCGCTTGGGCCACCGCCGTCCGCCTCTCCCCTCTCCGCGCCGGCGCCGCAACTCTATTGCCCTGGAGCTGTTATCTAAAGCTATGCCCAAACTCCCAGAGACTCGATCCATTCTTCGCCGTGGCAGCGCGATCGCGCTGGGCGCGGCACTCGCCACGACAGGCGCCGCCGCGCTCCCCGTGGCCGCCTCGGCCAACTCCTCGCAGATCGCGATCATCCAGGACAACGCCGATCTGAGCAATGCGCCGGCCGCGTTTGGCCAGTTCCGCGCGCTCGGTGCCAACACCGTGCGGGTGATCGTCCCCTGGGCGCTGATCGCGCCAGACTTCAACGCCAAGCGCAAGCCTCACTTCAACGCCACCGACCCCAACGCCTACCCGCCCAACAACTGGGCGCCGTACGACGACATCGTCAAGGCGGCCAAGGCCGACGGCCTCACCGTTGACATGACGGTGACCGGGGGCGCGCCGGTGTGGGCCGACGGCTCGGGAATCCCGGCCCAGGGCAAGGACCCGGCCTTCGCCTGGAAGCCCAACGCCAAGTACTACGGCGAGTTCGTGACCGCGGTCGGCAAGCGCTACAACGGTCACACCGACGGGCTACCCGCCGTGCATTTCTGGGCCTTGTTCAACGAGCCCAACTTCGGCCAGGATCTCGGTCCCGAAGCGATCAACGGCTCGCGCACCCCCTACGCCCCGATGGCCTACCGCGGCCTCGTCAACGCCGGCTGGAAGGCGCTGCACGCCACCGGTCACGGCCACGACACGATCCTGATCGGCGAGTTCGCCGCCCGCGGCAGCACCCCGGCTCGTCCCAGCCATCGCGCCCCCCAGGGCTTTCCGGGGAACTATGGCCAGACCAAGCCGCTGCAGTTCATCCGCACCCTGTACTGCCTGGACTCCAGCTACCACCAGCTGCGCGGCGGCGCGGCCCGGGCGGTGGGGTGCCCCACCAGCGGCCGGGCGTCGCGACGCTTCCGCGCCCAGAACCCGGGACTGTTCCGTGCCAGCGGGGTTTCGGACCACCCCTACCCCGACAACCTCTCACCGGTTCGCGACGGTCTCACCGACCCGGACTTCGCGGCTTTCCCCGCCCTGGGCAACCTGGGCCGGGCGCTTGACCGGGCCACCGGTTCCTACGGTGCCCACCCGCACTTCTCGATCTACAACACCGAGTACGGCTACATCACCAGCCCGCCCGCCAGTCGTCACTACGTCTCGCAGGCGACCGCCTCCTACTACATCAACTGGGCTGAGTACCTGAGCTACAAGAACCGCCG
>JBOGYN010000511.1:0-4635 GCA_050696855.1 Solirubrobacteraceae bacterium
GTCGAGACCCTGCCCCACAAGCGCGAGGTCGCCAAGGGCAGACCGCTCACCAACGACGAGCGGGCTGGGATCGCGCTGATGACGAGGCGCGCTAAGGCCGAGGACGGCACCCCTGCTGAGGCCGTCGCGGTGTGGCGCGCTCACGGCCGGGACTTCGGTTTCGGGGGCACCGATGTGGACGCGCTGCGGCGAGGGCCAGGATTCCGCCTGAGCCTCGACGAACCGGCGGCGCTCGTGCGCACCGCCTCGCTCGAGCGGATCCGTGCCCGGGGCTTGGCTGTGTCAACGGGAGATGCGCGGGCGACGGTGTTCGAGTCCGCAGCAGAACGTCTGCGACTGACCGAAGCCATGCGGCTGCTCGATGACATGGAGCGTGCCGGAGAGCTGAAGGTCCAACCGTCAACCCCGCGCTGGCCCAAGGGCGACGATCGGAAGGGGCGCGCCTCTGCGGGGACTCAATCCACTGCGTGCTGCAGCGTGGATCATGAGAGGAACAGTCCGCGTTGAAGTTACGTAAGCGCAGTCGAGGTCGGTTTTCGATCACCGACGAGGCGATGTCCATCTACGACGAGGAGCGTCCGGAGCTCGCCGGGGCGGCTGACGCCGAGGGCCCCGAGCGGGAGCTACTCGACGGCTCGGGTTACGGCGAAGCCGACCTGGGCCGATCCATCGGCGCCAGCCGACAGGTGTCGCGGCTGCGCAGCGCCCTGGTCCCGCTCGCTGTCGTCGCTGCCGCGGGCGGACTGTTCATTCTGAGCCACGTTCGGGCCGGCGGTCCGGCGCGACCAGCGTCGTCGGCGCGCCGTCTTGCCGCCACGGCTCGGACGCGTTCGACCAATGTGGTCGTTGCCGGCGGGCCAGCGTTCGTTTCTCACAGGCCCGATCAGGCGAGCCGAGCCCCCGGCGATAGCCGCGTGACCAGACGCACATCTCAGCGAGCCGCGGCGCCCGCGCGCGCCGCCAAGGCTCCGAGCCACGGTCCCGCGCCGCTCGATCGCCGACCGATCCGACCCGTGGCACCGGCGGCCGCGCCGGAGTTCGCTTCAGCGGCGTCTCCGCCCTCGGGACCCGCCCTCAGTCCGGCCGCCGGATCGTCTCCCCCCGCCGCGCCTAGCCCTCCGCGCGCAGAGCCCGCGACGGCGGCGCCACCGACGTCTGAGTTTGGGTTTGAGCGATGAGAGGCTTGTTGCCTGCTCGGGTGAACCCCGCCGATCGCGGCGGCTCGTCGCTTCGGCTGCAGCGAATCCAGGCCCGCGCGCCCCGCGTTCTCGCCGGGTTGCTCCTGAGTGTGCTCTGCATCGCCGGGACGAAGTCTCTGATCCGCGGGCAGCCGCCTCAGCTCCGACCAGTCTCGCACCGGCCGGTCTACGACCTGGGAGCCGCGGCGTTTGCTCAGTCGTTTGCGGCCGCATATCTGACCTGGAGCGCGTCGGACCCGACCGCTCGGGCAAACGCGCTCAAGCCGTTCCTGTCCACGAGCTTCGATCCGGACGCGGGTATGCAGCCCGCTCGTGGGAGCTCGGAGACCGTTCAGTCGACCGAAGTCGCCGAGCAGAGCCATACCGCGGGCGTCACAAACGTGGTGCTGATCGCCCAGACGAGCACCGGGATCCGTTACCTGAGCGTTCCCGTCGCGCGGGACCCGCAAGGTCTGCTCTACATCCGGTCCTATCCGGCCTTCGTCGGGCCTCCGGCGAGCGACCCACAGGCGGTGGCGCCAACCCTGACGCCGATCGACGACGCAGCACTCCAAGGCGTGTTGAGCCGGGCGCTGGGCAATTACCTCTCAGGGCAGGCCGGGAACCTTCGGGCCGACCTTGCCCCGAGCGCGGCGGTGTCGCTGCCGAGCCCGTCACTGACCATGAACCAGATCTACGCCTACAGCTGGCTCGTGCCCGGACGGACCGTATCGGTGCGACTCACCGCGTCGGACCAGAGCCACGACAACTTCACCCTCACGTACCAGATGACCGTCGTGAAGCAGGACCGCTGGTACGTGCAATCGATCCAGTTCGACCCCACTCTGGCAGGAGGTGCCTGAAATTGTTCACTCCCGCACGCATCCGTCGCCTGCTTCACGCGCTCGCTGCCGGCTGCGCCGCGGCGGTAACGCACGCCGGGACTGCGCTGGCGCTGCCAGTTGCAGCCAGCGGAGACGTCGCTAAAAACCTGGCCGACCAGCTATCGCACTGGGCCGGGTTGATCCTCGTCCCAGCCGCCGCGATTGTCGCCTTGCCGGCGCTGTTTCGCCACGACGTGGGACACGCGTTCGTCGTCCTGCTGATCGTGCTCGTGATCGGCATGTTCGCGTTCGATGCTGTCGGTGTCCAGACGCTCGTCACCACGGTCGCGAACACGGTCCTCGGCTGACCGCATGCCCGAGGACGAGCAGATCCCGATCCGCAGCTACCGCGTGTGCTTCGTGTTGGAACGCCGGATCCACAAGATCGACCGGTGGCGCATTCCGGTGCCATTCGGGGTACCCCTGAGGGGCATCGTTTACGCCGGAGCGGCGCTGCTGATGATCCTGATCGTCACCGGCCTGCCGCTGCTTGGATCAGTTGTGCAGCTGATTCACCCTGCGTTGCGGTTTGTCGTGTTCCCGATTGGTCTTGCCTACGCGCTCTGCCTGTGGGACATCGATGGACGGCACGCCCATCTGGGACTCGGCGGCTGGCTGCGCTTCAGGGTGCGATCACGTCGCTGGGTGGGCTTTCATCCAGCGCCGGCGGTCGGTGGCGTCGAACACCTGGATTCGATCCGGATCGCCGCTGACGAGCACGCGCCCCATTTGCCGCACGGCAGCGTCTGCGGGCCCGCGACGGTCGTGCTGCGCCGGCCGTTTGATACGCGTGTCCGGGGAAGGACGATCCGCGTTACGCCCCGCAACGGGGAGTGCCTCCGGCGAGGCAAGCAAATCGTGCTCGGGGCACGTGACCGACTGGTCGTGCGATGAAGCAGCCGATCACGTTCGCGTACAAGAACCTCGTCTTTGGTCAAGGGTCAACCGACGCATGGGGTGTCTACCGCCTGACGATGCGCTCGTATCCGGGGCTGTCGCTGAACGGCAAGCGCGAAATTCTAGGTTCGCTGGCGACGCTCGCGCAAGAGCTCGAAGCGGACTTCTCCTTGCTACGAGTGTCTCGGCCGTGGACCGTAGGGGATTACCTCCGCGGCGTCCAGGCGGTTGCCGATCCTCGCCACGCGTTGCAAGAGCAACTCGGCAACTACCTCGAGATGCACGACCGGATGCTCACCGGCCGGGGCTCGAGGCTGCCCGAGGTCTACGTGTCGGTCCGGCTGTCTCCCGAATCAGCGGGCGCACCGCTCGGCGCGCAGCCATTGCTCGCTGGTATCAGGCGGGCCGTCGGCCTGGCCGATCCGCTTGCGATCGGAGGGCGCCAGCTCGAGAGCCTCATCAGCGAGGAGGACAAGACGATGCGGCGAATGACGGACGTGCTGGACTGCGATCGCGCCACCAGCCTCGAGATTCAGTGGTTGATCAAACGGAGCTACTCGCGGGGAGTGGCCGACCCGGTACTCGATGCTCGCTTTCAGCCCCAGGCGCTCATCGTCAAGGACTCAGGTCCGCAGGGTGGCCGTTACGAGCCGCTCCGGACAGACTTGCTCCGGCTGCTCGATTGTCCAATCAACGTCGGTGCGCGCTCTCTCCGGGTGGAATCCGAGCATGGCGATAGTCACCAGGCTTTCCTCTACCTCGGAGCGCTGCCGGAGGAGGTCGTGTTTCCCGGACGTCACGCCGAGCTGCTGTTCGCGCCGCTCGAAGATCTCACCTTCCCGGTCGACGCAGCGCTCACCGCGCGTCACGTCAGCAACCGTGATGCGGTCAGGCTCGTCCGCCGACGGATCATCGATGCCGACTACATCTATGCCGAGGAAAGCCACGGCGACCACGGCCCCTCCTCGAGTGCGGTCGACCGCCCGTCGCTCGCACGCGAGCTCGAGCAATACCTGACCGGCGGCAACCGTCCACCACTACTCCAGAGCACCGTCTCCTTTGCCGTCGGCGCGACGACCGAAGAACAGCTGGAGGATCGGGTCGAGCAGCTACGACGTGAGTTCGGTGCGATCAGCCTCCACCGCCCGCTCGGGGAGCAGCTGCCGTCCTTCGTAGGCCACCTGCCGGCTCAACGAAGCCAGGTCGTTGGCTACCAGGACTATCTCACCGTCGAACAGTTCGGCGCGATGGTCCCGATCGCCACGCACGCGGTCGGTTCCGAGGTCGGACCGTACATTGGGCATACGGTTGCGGGCGCTCGTCAACCGGTGTTGTTCGACGTCTCCGAGGCGTCGCGCACCAGCCGCGCCCCGACGACCCTGCTGGTCGGAACGCTGGGCTCAGGCAAGACGATGTGCATGGAGCTGATCATGTACCAGGCGCTGCTCGCCGGTTCGACGGTATGCGACATCGATCCCAAGGGTGATCACGCGCTTCACCTGCTGCCAGGGGTCGCTGAGCGGATGGAGGTAATCGAGCTGAGCGCGGACCGCCGCTATCAGGGGATGCTGGATCCACTGAGGATCGCGCCGGCGGCCACGTGTGAAGACCTCGCGGTCAACTTCCTGCTCGGCATCCTCCCAGAGCCGGTCGCTCCTGAGTGGCAGACCGAGATC
>JBOGYN010000512.1:0-5677 GCA_050696855.1 Solirubrobacteraceae bacterium
GGTCCCTGCAGCCGTGGGTGGCGCAACGGTGTGGCGGTGAGGGAGGGAAAGAAGGTGTGCAGGGTGCCGATGATCGCCGTGCCGAGCCAGCCTCCAAGCGTGAGCGCGAGATGGGCTCCGAGCAGGCTTCCGTGGGGCCAGGGCGTGTCTCGCGCGAGCAGGAGTCCCAGAAGGCCGCCGAGTCCCAGGCAGACTGCGCAGGCCTGATACCAGCGCAGCGCCCATCGAGCGCGCTGTAGCGAGCGGCGCTGCATGTCGCGCAACGAGATCGCGAACAGGACCACTCCGATGGCCAGCAGCAAGCCGCCGGCGTCAACGAGCGGGGTGATCGCTGTGGGCTCGCCGACGGCGACGAGCGCGGTTCCCGCATTCCAGGCGAGCAGTTGGGCGCCGATCATTCGGCGCGAGGGCGGGTCGGTGGCTAGGAACGCGCAGCTGAAGAACTGTCCGGCGCCGACTATGAGCTGGGAGACGCCGCCGAGGAGAGCGAGGTGCATTGCGGTCCAGTGCAGCCAGTCGAGGCCGGTCAGCGCGTACGCGATTGCGGCGCCGGCCGCGAGCAGCAGAGTGCAGATCGCCGCGGCGAAGAATGACGCCAGCAGGTCGCTGGGACGCGTCGTGCCGGGGACGATGACGCGGCGCGCGCAGTGCCGTCGAGGTGACGGACTCGAACGCAACGCTTCGCGTCCGCGGGCGGTCATTCCGCCTTGGAGTCGGCGCTCGTCCCGCTGAGCTCGATCAGGCAGCCGGCGGTAGCGGGATCCCGCGGAACAAAATCGGCCAGCTGTGCGGCCGGGTCGAGCACGTCGAGCAGCCCGCGCGTGATACCACGGTGCAGCGTGCAGACGACCTGCTGGTTCTCGCGCACGGCGTCGCGATACGGGCAGTTACCCAGACAGAGCGTCACCCCGTCGGCCGTATCGCGCTGCATCCGGGGTTGGAAGCCGAGCGCGACCAGGGCGCTCTGAAACGCGTCCGTGCCACCAGCACCGGCGTTGCGGGGAGCGAGCTCCCGTCCGATCTCGCGGCCGGCGGCTTCAACGTCGCGCAGCGGCTGTGGCCGCGCTGGGATCGCCCGGGCGAGCCAGCGGCCAAGATCGGCATAGGCGCGTGGCGGCTCACCACCTGGCCGCGCGTCGGGCGCGATCGTCCACGCGTCGCGAGGTCGTCCGCGCGGCTGCTGCACCCGCCCACGCGCCACCAGCCCCGCCTCCTCCATGCGCTCGAGGTGGGCTCGCACCCCGTTGGGGTGCAGGTCCAGGCGCTCGGCGAGCTCCCCGGTTCCCGCCGCGCGCTTGAGCTCTGAGAGCAGCGCGAACAGATGCGCGCGCGTGGGCTGCGCGAGGAGGTCCTCCGGGGCGGTGGCGAACGGCGTATCCACGTCACCGGGGAATTTACACACTCGCACTTGTAAAAACAATGAGCCGCTGTTACGTTTCTTCCATAGACAGTGTGAAAAACCGCCAAAGGAGCCCCCGTGACCTACGTGATCAACGAGCCATGCATCGGGGTCAAGGACGTGAGCTGCACCGAGGTCTGTCCCGTGGACTGCATCCACCCGACGTCTGATGAGCCCGGCTTCGCGGACGCCGAGCAGCTCTACATCGACCCTGCGGAGTGCATCGACTGCGACGCCTGCGTCGAGGCCTGCCCGGTCGACGCGATCACGTCCGAGGACCAGGTGCCGCCCGAGTGGCAGCACTACATCGCCAGGAACGCCGCCTACTACCAGGAGAAGTAGTCATGATCACCTCGAACCCACCCACTGCGAGACCTGCGGGTGTTGCCGATGACTCCGGGGACGGGCTGCTGATGTTCCTGATGTTCACCGCCGCGGTGCTGATCTCCACCGGGGCGGTCGTGCTGATCGCGGTGGTCGGCACGTGGTGGATACTCGGCTTCGGTTTCGGAATCCACGTGATCCTGACCGTCGTCGTCATGCTGACGATCGTGCACGTCATGACGGGCCGTGCTCGCGCGATCGCCGATCGCGACCCACACTCGTCAGTGCCCGATAGTCGCCTCGAAGCTCGACCGCAGCCGCGCACGAGGCCGGTGACGGCGCTGTGAGCATCTCGACGCCCATGCCGACGGAGACCGCGCCGCTCCGCGCACGGCATACGCACGCTCGACCTCACGCAGAGCCCTGCACCATCGCCGCGAACGAGATGCACGCCGCAGCACCACACACACCCGCGCGAGCGCGCGAGCGGGCCACGCTGTTCTCGGTCAGCTTCAGCAGCGCGATGAGTGACGCAGATCTCGCGCGTCTCGCGGGAACGCTCGATCTCACGACCCATATGCAGACCAAGCCGGGAGTCGGGCCGATCAGCCCCGGCCTGGTGCGACTGGATTTCGTCGACGGTCCACGACTGGCACATCCGCGCCGCCCTGGCGGCCAGACAGCTTGACCGGACCGTGAAGCTTCCACCGCGGCAATCTGTCGCGCCGCTCGACACTCCAACGCGCCCGGTAGGCCGGGCGGTGAACCAGCGGCTTGCCCGTCTTGGGCGCCGCTTCTTGGACCGCAACTGAGGTCGGTCGTGTCTACCCAGCAAGGCAACGAGCAGATCCGTCAGCTGACGGATCGGGCTCGCCGTGCCGATGACCGCATGCTTGAGGCCGTCGTTCGCCTGATCCATGACGCACACACCGGCCGTCCCCGGCTCGCTCGCCAGCCGGCACAGTCCGCGGGCGCGACCACAAGCGTCCTCGCGCTGCGAGGTAAGAACGCCGACGTACCACGACGCTAAGAAAGCAGACGACAAAGGAGACGATCCCATGAACGAGCTGCGCTTCGAGATTGAGTTGAGATGGTCGGGAACCGGACGCGACGGCGGGGGAGAGATCCTCACCGACGACCTCGCGCTCGAGCTCTCCGCCCCGGCCTCAATGGGTGGCCGCGGTGTCGGGACAAATCCCGAGGAGCTGCTGGTCAGCGCCGTGTCGTCGTGCTACACGGCGACGTTGTTCGCGATTCTGGATCGCGCCAAGCTTCCGGTCGAGTCGCTGACGGTCGACGCGAGTGGGAGTGTGACCGGCATCCCAGGGCGAGCGCAGTTCGCGGGCATATTCGTCAGCCCGACGATTCTTGGCGGCGACGTGACGCGTCAGCCGGAGTACGCTGCGGCGGCACAAGTAGCCCACGATCGCTGCATGATCGGCCGCGCCCTCGCACCTGAGGTGAGCTACAAAGTCGGCTCCGTGCAGGTACGGGGAGCAACGGGGCTTGGGCCCGCGTCAGACGAAGCCCGGCTGCCGCGCGAGCACGGAGATATCGCTCGCGAAAACATCGACGAACGCTCGCCCGGTGGGCGCGCAGCGAGTGCCTCGTCGTGACCACGCGGACATCAGTGGCGGCCGCCGGCCACGAGCTCACCGACACGCGGGTGGGCGCGACGTCCAGACGCGCTCAAGCGGCGAGACTCCGGGTGCTCGTCGCATTCGACGGCTCGCCGGCCGGCAACGACGCCCTGGCGCTGGGCGCTCTGCTGGCGTGCTCACCGGGCTGTGAGCTGCTCGTGGCCTGCGCCTTCCCGCCGGAATCACTCGCCGGCCTTCCGTTCGAACCACGCGCGACCCGGATCGCCAACGGAGATCATCGAATCTTCGTGCGCCAGGACGCGGATGCGGTGTTCGCCGAAGCCCGCGCAACGCTGCCTGACAGCGTCGATGTCACGTTTCTACCGCTTGAGTGCGAGTCCGCGTTGCACGGAGTGTGTCAGCTGGCGCTCTCAGAAACCGTCGACATGCTCGTCCTCGGCTCAACCCGTCGAGGGCGGCTCGGGCGGTTATCGCATCCCAGCTTGGCCCGCGGTGTCTTGCGAGATCCCCCGTGCGCCGTCACCGTCGTGTCACACGATCCTAGCGATCGTGCTCGATCGGCGCCCGGCCAGCCTGAAAGCCGGGCCCACGGCCGCCAATCGGCCTGCGGGACCCTGACCCGATTCACCTGGGAGCCCCGGAGACGAGGGATCTGATCCATGGCCATCCACCACGAGCACCTGCTTGAGCGCCTCGACCGCTGGACGCTCTCCGGCGGCCGCTGGCGGATCGTCTCGATCTCCGACGAGCGAGCCGTCGTGGACCGCTGCACATGCACCGGGGAGCCGTTGGAGCGACTCGACTCCGACGACCCCGCGGTGATTGCACATCTGCGTGCCAGCCATCATGTCGTTTGACCCACATCGACAACTAAGGAGCGATTGACCTCCGTGACGCCGAGCCCACCAGCCGAGCGCGCCTTCCCGTTCCTGCGCGCTTACGAGTTCCCGCCAAAACCCCGCACCCGAGGCGTGACCGCGCTCAAGTTCGCCGGCGGGTGGTTCACGCCGATGTCCAGGGGCATTACGAGCCTCTGGGGTCGCGTCGTGACCTACCCGGACGAGTGAGCCCGTGCCACCCGATGTGCGCGTTAAGCGGGTCTACGATCCGACGGAGCCCCGGGATGGCTACCGCGTGCTGATCGACCATGTCTGGCCGCGTGGCGTCTCCCGGGAGCGAGCGAAGCTGAATGAGTGGGCGCGCGAGCTGGCGCCCAGCGACGAGTTACGTAGGTGGTTCGACCACGTCCCGGAGCGGTTCGAGGAGTTTCGCGCTCGCTACCGCGACGAGCTGGCCGACCACGTCGAGCAGGTTGACGAGCTGCGCCACCTCGCCAGCGAGGGACCGGTCACGATCCTCTACGCCGCCCGCGACCGGGAGCACAACAACGCCGTCGTCGTCGCCGAGCTGGTGCGCGATGGTTGACGCATCGGCTGATCGCTCGGGTGCTCGGATGGCTGAGCCGATGAGCTTTGAGGAGCCCTACCGGGTGCTCGGCATCGAGCGGCGCACGCCGACGATCGTCGAGGTGTTGCTACGGCCGGTCGCCGGCACGCTTGAGTACCTGCCTGGCGAGTACGTGCTGCTGGAGGACCGCGACCACAACGTCCTGCCGCGGTCCTACTCGATCGCCAACGCACCGCGGTCTGATGGCCTGATCTCGATTCTGGTGACGCGGGTGCCCGGCGGACAAACCAGCACGTGGGTGCACGACTGCCTGCGCGTCGGTCATGTGGTCAGCATCTCCGGTCCCTACGGCAGCTTCGTCGATGACCCCACCGCGACGGCGCCCGCCTTATTCCTGGCAGCTGGGTCTGGCCTGGCGCCGATACGTTCGCTGATCGAGGCGGCCCTATTGGCGAATACACGCCCGTCGTGGACCCTGATCGTTTCCACGCGCACCGAGGCCGACGTGATCGACCGCGACCACTTCGAGGCCTGGCAGGCGCAACACCCGCAGTTCTTCTTCATCCGTACGCTGACCCGCGGCGTCGGCCCTCCTCCGCACGGCCGGATCCCAGACCTGCTGCCAACTCTGTATGGCGAGCTTTCGCCACACGACATTTTCATCGCTGGCGCGCCCGGCTTCGTGTTGGCGTGCTCGGCTGCCGCGGACGCGCTCGGGGCCCGCGGCGGACATGTCCACACAGAGGTTTTCTTCGTCGAGCCTCAGAGGTGAGGAGGTTGACTGCGCCAAACAGGTCAAGCGAATACGGTTCGGTGATGACGTTCGCCAAGTCGCTGGAGCGACCGCCCGTGTGCTCGTACTCAGTTGCGCTCTCTGCTGACCGAACAACCGAACCACGAGGAGGTAGGTTGAACAACTGGGACCTCAACGCGCTTGACCTAAAGC
>JBOGYN010000513.1:0-1736 GCA_050696855.1 Solirubrobacteraceae bacterium
CCGTTGAGCACGGCGCCACGCTCTAATCCTCGATCCACCGGTTGATCGTGTTGGCGGGTTAGTTGTCGGTCTGAGGCGTGCCCTTCGGGGCCTAGGAGGCGGCTCGGTCGTTGAGGTGGGACCGGTTGAGGCCGTCGCTGGCCTGGGGGCGGTCGCTTGCGTCGTCCGCGGCGTTGTGGTCGACGGCTGCGGGCATGCCAAGGCCAGCGCCGGCACCGATCGTCCCTCGTGGCCGCTCGTGGTGGGTCAGGTGAGCGCCGGGAGCGCGCGTAGTCGCTTGAGCGTGGCGAGGAACGCCGTTTCCCATGGCCAGCGGGCCGGCATCCGGAGGGTCACTTGTCGGCCGGTGCGGGTGATCCGGCCGGGAACGGTCAACAAATGCCGGCGCAGGGTGCGGGCGGTCGGGATCACCGTGTCAGGTAACCCGATCATGGTGGTCCACCGCAGGAGGTTGTGCGCGAGCGCAGCGATCACGGTCCAAGCGGCGTTCGCGAGGAACTTTCCGGACGGGAAGTGCGCGAGCGCCTGGTCCTTGAGGTCGCGGATCGCGAGCTCGACGACGGCGTGCTGGCGGTGCTCGGCTTCGACCTGTGCGAGCGGGTCGGTGCGGTTGGTCAAGAACGCGTGGTGGCGCCAGTCGGGCCACAGCTCGGCCTGAGCGCCGACGAGGCGGGTGCGGCGCACGATCAGCCGCTGGTGGCCGAGCATCGTCTGCGCGATCTGTGCCTCCCCGGTCTCGGGGTAGTCAGCGAGCGGCTGCCAGTCCCGCTCCGGAATCCCAGCGATCGCGGTCTTGATGTGCTGTTGCTGGCGGACCCCGATCGAGTACGTCCAGCCAGCGGCCTGGAGTCTGGCCATCAGCTTGCGGTTCCAGAACCCCGAGTCCGCGCGCAGCAACTTCGCACCCCTTGCGCCCGCGCGGGCGACCCTCGGGAGCAGCTCCTCGACGAACCGCAGCGCGCCGCGCGAGGTGTTCGCCGACCCTTTCCGCGCGCGAATGTGGAGCACCTCACCGGTCCCGGCGCGGGTCGCGACGATCGGGTGATACCCCCGCTTGTGGGTGTATCCGTAGCCGGCGCCCTGCTTGTCATATCCGTAGACCTCGCCAACGAAGCTGTCCACATCGACCACGAGCCGCTGATCGCCCGGGCCGGCACCGGCGTGCCACGCCCGTGTGAGTGTCTGGGCGAGCACCTTGTCCAATTGGCGGACGTGCCCGAAGGTGAACGCGCGCAGTAACGTTCCGACCGTCGACGGCGCCGCGGCAACGTGCCCGAGCACCGACTCGGTCTGACCGGAGCGCAACAGCGCGCAGTCATCGATGCAGTCCGCGCCCAACGCCATCGCAGACAGCAGCGTCATCACCTTGCGACCCGGATTCGCGCTGCCAGGCCGCTCGCCGAGATCGACGATCTGATCGATCAACGCCTCGATCCCGAGCCGATCAGCGAGCACCGCGGGAAGCATCACGCCCGCGTTCGCGACCACCCGCTCATCATCGAAAACGACGCGCGTGGCGTCCGGCAGACCCTTCACCATGCAGATGACCCCCTGGAGCAGGACCCGCAGCCGCTGGCACGGCCCGTCTTGCCTGCACAGGGGGTTATTTAAATCTCGGCCCCGGACGACTCCCGATCACCGACCGGTGGATCGAGGCTTAGCCGGCGGGCAGTAGCCCGGGCGAAAGTCGCCCGGGGCGATCTGAAACGGAGCTCGGATCATTCAGGGGACTTGGT
>JBOGYN010000514.1:0-5149 GCA_050696855.1 Solirubrobacteraceae bacterium
GCGCTGGAGCGCGACCAACCCTCGGGCGTGCTCACGGTCAGCCCGGCGCCGGGCACTGCATATGGGACGTAGGCGATCGTGTCCGGGATATCCCCTGGCGGTAGCGTCTCGCGCTGGTTCGGGTTGACTCCGCTGGACGCGGTGGTGGTGGACGAGCTGGCGCCGGCTGCGGGGGTCGTTGAGCTCGACGCCCCACGCGGGGCGGCACTGGAGCTCGATGACGAGCCACAGCCAGCGATCACGATCGAGATTGCCACTGCGATCAGTGCGGGGAGCTTGCGCATCGGACCTCCGGACTTGGTTGGTCTCATCGCGGCCACCGTAGGCGCCCTTTGGTCATGCGCGGGTTCGTCTAAGTCAACGTCAGGTCAAAAGGTGGCCTCGCGCTACCGTCCGCGCATGGACGACCCGAGCATCCTGATCGTGGAAGACGACGAAGCGATCGCCGGCGGGCTCGTCCGCGTCCTCGAAGGGCAGGGCTACACGGTAAGGCGACTCGGATCAGGATCGGGCGCCGTCCGGGCCGCCGGCCCCCCGGTCGGACTGGTGATTCTCGATCTCGGCCTGCCCGATGTGGACGGGCTCGACGTCTGCCGAAGGCTGCGGGCCGCCTGGGCCCAACTCGCGATCCTGATTCTCACCGCGCGGGACCACGAGCTCGACATCGTCGCCGGTCTGGACGCCGGCGCCGACGACTACCTCGTTAAGCCATTTCGGCTCTCCGAGCTCCTGGCCCGGATCCGCTCACATCTGCGACGCGCCTCCCCGGACAGTCCCGACGACGAACAACCGTTACAGGTCGGAGACCTCCGCCTCGACCGGGCCGCTCGGCGCGCCTGGCTCGGGCCGGAGGAGCTCGCGATGCGCCCCAAGGAATTTGACCTCTTGACCCTGTTCGTCGCCAACGCCGGCATAGCCCTGACGCGGAGCCGAATCATGGAGGCGGTCTGGGAAACCAGCTGGCTCGGCTCCACCAAGACCCTCGACACCCACGTTCTCGCGCTGCGTAACAAGCTCGGACCAGACGCGATCGCCACCCTGCGCGGGGTCGGGTACCGCTTCGAGCTGCGATGAGGCGTCGGCTCGTGATCGCGATCGCCGGCGTGGCCGGCGTCGCGGTGCTGCTGTTCGCGCTGCCCCTCGCCTTCGTGCTGCAGCGCAGCTACCGCGATGAGGAGTTGCTGCGCCTGCAGCGTGACACGGACGCGGCGACGCGGGGGATCGACCTGAGCAAAAGCTCACCGGACCGGATCGAGCTGCCGGCCTTCAGCGGCCAGATCGGCGTCTACTCCCGGGTCGGGCTGCGGATTGCCGGTAGCGGACCGCCGCTCGCCGACCAGGCGACGCGAAGCGCCCTTCGGGCCCGCGCGCCGGTCGGAAGTGCCACGGGCGGGCAGCTCATGGTCGCCGTCCCGCTGCTCACCGGTGAAACCGTCACCGGCGCGGTTCGGGCGCAACGCGGGCCGGGCGCCGTCGCTCGACGAGCGCATCGAGCGTGGCTCGCGCTCGGTGGCCTCGGGGTCGGCGTGATCGCTCTGGCCGTGCTGGCCGCGCTGGCCCTGGGCCGACGTCTGGCGAGGCCGCTGGATACCCTGGCCGGCGCCGCCCGGCGGGTCGGCGAAGGCGACTTCGCCGCGCGCGCGTCCCCTACCGGGATCGCGGAGATCGACGATGTCGGCGCGGCACTCAACGGAAGCTCCCAGCGGATCGGTGAGCTGATCGGCCGCGAGCGGACCTTCAGCGCCGACATCTCTCACCAGTTGCGGACCCCGCTGGCCGCGCTGCGCCTGGAGCTCGAATCCTCGGCCCTGGAAGCTCCGGAGCAGGCGCCGGGACTGACTGCCGCCCTGGCTCAGGTCGATCGACTACAGGGCACGATCGACACCCTGTTGGCAGTGGCCCGCGGCGGCGCTCCGTCCGGCGAGCGGACGACTGACCTCAAACAGGCGCTGAGGGGGGTCGAGAGCGCCTGGCACGGTCCGCTGGCCGCGGACGGACGGCCGCTGCGCACGAGCATCGACGTCGCGCCGGCAGTCGCCGCGATCTCGCCCGCGGTACTCGACGAGATCCTCGAGATCCTCATGCAGAACGCGCGTACCCACGGGCGCGGCGCCGTGACGGTCGCGGTTCGCGTCGTGGGCGATGTCTTCGCGCTCGAAGTCAGTGATCAAGGCCCGGGTTTTGGTCTCGATGCCGAAGAGGCGTTTCGTCGGGGGAGCGGAACAGGTCATGGAATCGGGTTGGCGCTCGCCCGCTCGCTGGCCCACGCCGAAGGAGCGCGTCTGCAAATAACCCAGCCGGGACCACGCCCGACCGTGACGATGCTCGTCGCCGCCCCCTGAGCATGCGCCGCGTTCCCGTCCGCGCGCGAGTCACGGCGGCGTTCGCGGTCGCCCTGGCGATCGTTCTGGTGGGAATCGGCCTGTTTCTTTATCTGCGTTTTCGGTCGGGGTTTGACTCCGCGCTCGACCAGGGACTGCGCTCCCGCGCCGGCGATGTGACCGCGCTCGTGACGCAAGCTGACACCGGCCTGGCGCAGGGCGGAGGAAACACCTTGACCGCCAAAGGGGAGGCGTTCGCGCAGGTTCTCACGCCGAACGGGGCGATCTTCGACTCGACGCCGCTGATCAGGAGCGTGGCGATCCTCACTCGCCCGGAGATCAAGAAGGCGCTGACCGGATCGGTCTTCATCCAGCGCGGACCGATTGGCCGTATCAACGAACCGTCCCGGCTGTTCGCCACGCCCGTCCACGCCCAGGGGCAGAGGCTGGTGGTAGTGGTCGGCGTTTCGCTGGGCGAGCGCACCAACGCGCTCGGCCGGCTCGGCGGCTTGCTGATCCCCGGCGGCCTGGCGGCGCTCTTGCTCGTGTCGGTCGCGGGCTACGCCGCCGTGGCGGCGGCGCTGAGACCGATCGAGATGATGCGGCGGCGAGCGGCCGAGATCTCGGCGAGCGATCCCGGGCGACGGCTACCGGTCCCGCCGGCGGCCGACGAGGTCTCGCGCCTGGGGACCACGCTCAACGCGATGCTGATCCGACTCGAGGAGGCGTTCGCACGCGAGAGCCGGTTCGTCTCCGACGCCAGCCACGAACTGCGGACCCCGCTCGGGATCGTCAAGACCGAGCTTGAGCTCGCCCTGCGCGGCTCTTACAGCCGGGACGAACTCGAAGAGGCGATCCGGTCGGCCGCGGAGGAGAACGAACGTGTGATCCAGCTGGCCGAGGACCTGCTGGTGATCGCCCGTGCCGATCAGGGCCGGCTGGCCGTTCGCCCGGTTGAGCTGGATCTGACCGAGGAGCTTGCCCGGGTCGCAAAACGGTTCGAACGCCGAGCCGCCGAGGAGGGGCGCTCGCTGATCGTCGAGGTGCCGGCCGGCGGCCGCGTGCCAGCGGATTCTCAGCGGCTGGAGCAGGCGCTGGCAAATCTGATCGACAATGCCCTGCGCTACGGATCAGGACCGGTCACGCTCGCCGCCGTCGAGACACCGAACGTCGTCGAGCTGCACGTCTTAGACGCTGGCCCGGGATTCGCAGACAGCTTTGTCGCCGACGCCTTTGAACGGTTCACCCGCGCCGACCACGCGCGCACGCGGGGCGGGGCCGGTCTCGGGCTCTCGATCGTGCGGGCGATCGCCGTCTCCCACGGCGGAGAGGCCCACGCTGCCAACCGCGACACGGGTGGGGCGGATGTCTGGATTACGCTGCCGAAGCACCGCGAGGGCCCCGGCAGCCCCTCCGTCCACTGAGCCGGCTGTTTCACGCCCGTCTCATCTCCCGCTTCTACCGTGGCCGTCGCTTGGTTCCCTCAACCCAAGGAGACCACATGATCAAGCGACTCAAGACAAGCGCGGGGCTGGCAGCAGGCCTGGCCGCCCTGGCACTCGGCGGTTCGGCGATCGCCAGCGCGGCATCGCCCTCAACACAGGCCAAGGCTCCCGTCAAGCACGAAGCGACGAGCGGGCGCGACACCGACAACGTCCAGAGCGGCGATCAGACCACTCCCGATACCAAGGGAAGCGCCGCCCGGGAGGTCACGACCGGCCCGGACACCGGCAACACCCAGAGCGGCGATCAGACCACGCCCGACACGGGCGCCAGCCAGTCCGAGAAGTCGACCTCGGAGACGAGCTCTGAGTCCAGCGGCGAGAGCGCGGCCAACAACGACGGTCCCGGCGGATACGCCGACCCGGCCGGCAACGCCAACACCCAGCAGCAGGGTCAGCACTGACCCGCACCGGCTGAACACCAGCCGACACGAGCGGCGGCCCGCGACGTCGGGCCGCCGCTTCGTTGTTCTCATCCCGCTCTCATCTGGCGGTGCGATGCTCATGTCGTCATGCGAATCCTGGTCGTCGAGGACGAGCTCAAGATGGCCCGGCTGATCAAGCGCGGCCTGCGGGACGAAGGCCTGGCGGCCGACGTCGCCGGCAGCGGCGAAGACGCCCTGTGGATGGCCGCCGCCACCGACTACGACGTCATCGTGCTCGACGTGATGCTCCCCGGGATCGACGGTTTCGAGACCTGTCGCCGGCTGCGTCAAGACGGCGTCTGGGCTCCGGTGGTGATGCTCACGGCGCGAGACGCGATCGGGGACCGGATCGCGGGCCTGGACGGCGGCGCCGACGATTATCTGGCCAAGCCCTTCTCGTTCTCCGAGCTGCTCGCCCGCCTGCGGGCCCTCTCGCGCCGAGGCCCGGTGCAGCAGCCGACGATCCTCTCCGCGGGCAACCTACGCCTCGACCCCGCCGGCCGCCGCGTCTGGCGAAAGGACACCGAGATCGCGCTCAGCACGAAGGAGTTCTCACTGCTCGAAGCGTTCATGCGCCGCCCCGGTGAGGCTCTCACGCGCTTCTACCTGCTCGAGCATGCCTGGGATTACGACTACGAGAATCGCTCCAACGTGATTGACGTCTACGTGCGCTACCTGCGCACGAAGATCGATCGCCCGTTCGGCACCCGCACGATCGAAACGGTCCGCGGCACCGGCTACCGGCTGCGCCCCGATGGCGCCTAGCGCGCTGCCGCCCGGCACGGAGCGCTCGGAGCAGACCTCGTCGTACCCCTGCGGTTCCTCGAATCGGTAATGGGCCGCTGGCGGCGATCGTGAACACCTGGTTACGGGTCCCGGTGGCAGCTGGGTGGCGCCCGGG